>NZ_JASDCB010000140.1:0-1549 GCF_030408135.1 Pseudoalteromonas sp. APC 3691
GTAACTATTCACCAAGACAAATTATTTTCTAAGGATCTTTTTTAGCTATTGACTGATCCTGCCAGTATGCCAAGCTAGAGCTATTACCCTATCGCTCTAGCTTTAATGAATTTAAACAGCATAAATATCACTGAAATAGTTGAGCAAACTAAAACTCAGTTACAAGAAGATAAAACACTCTCGCCAGCGTTGAAGATGTCTATTGAACTCATTCTTGTTGTCGTTGTTATGCTAGCTAGTAAATTAGGACTTAATAGTCAAAATAGTAGCATTCCTCCATCAAAAGATATCAACCGAACAAAGCCAACAAGAGAGAAGTCAGAAAAATCAGCTGGCGGACAAAAAGGCCGAGTAGGTAAAACGCTGACTCAAACAGAAACACCTGATGAGGTACAAGTCATTTTAGTTGACCGAGATTTTTTACCTAAAGGTCACTATCGTGAGGTGGGTTTTCAAAAGCGACAAGTCATCGATATAGATATCAGTAAAGTGGTGACCGAATACCAGGCTCAAATCCTTGAGAATGAGCAAGGGAAGCGGTTTGTTGGTGAATTCCCCCAAGGTGTTAACGGTCCTATTCAATATGGTGTTGGTGTGAAAGCCCATGCGGTTTACTTATCACAATATCAATTACTCCCTTATAACCGCATTGAAGAATACTTTAGTGACCAACTAGGTATTCCGATCAGTGCCGGCAGTTTATTTAACTTTAATGAACAAGCAGCGGCACTAGTAAAGTCATCGGGCGCAGAAGGTATCATCAAAGCGGCATTACAAAGCCCGCATCAAACTTTGCATGTTGATGAGACTGGCATTAATATCGGCGGTAAACGGCGATGGCTTCATGGTGCATCAACGACTTGGTGGACTTATTTTTATCCTCATGAAAAAAGAGGAAAAATAGCGATGGATGAGGCCGGTATTTTACCGCACTTTACCGGTGTGCTATGTCATGACCATTGGAAGCCATATTATCAATATACCCAATGCCAACATGCATTATGTAATGCTCACCACATCCGAGAATTAGAAAGGGCTTGGGAGCAAGACGGCATGCAATGGGCGAAGGATATGCAAACCTTACTTAAAGAAATGAATAAAGCTCAAATAGATAATCCCGACCTAGATAAAGGGGCTAAACAGAAATATCGTGAGCAATATCAAAAAATATTGCTTCAAGGTGACGCTAAATGTCCACCACCAGATAAAAGTAGCCGAGTGGAAGGTCAGCGAGGCCGATTAAAGCGAACCAAATCCCGAGCATTATTGGAACGACTAAGAGATTATCAAGATGATGTTTTACGTTTCATGATGAGCACTGGCGTGCCATTTACCAACAACCAAGGCGAGAATGATATTAGGATGACCAAGGTTCATCAAAAAATATCGGGGTGTTTTAGAAGTAAGCAAGGAGCTGAAATGTTCTGCTTGCTGAGAAGCTATTTATCGACTTGCAGAAAACAATATGTATCTGCAAGCCTAGCCCTTGAGTTATTATTCAAAAATCAGCTGCCTGATGTATTCATTTCAGATGAGGCTGAATAGTTAC
>NZ_JASDCB010000141.1:0-1437 GCF_030408135.1 Pseudoalteromonas sp. APC 3691
CTGTCTCTTATACACAAGTCTTTGAATATCGTTAAGTCTGTGATCTAATCGATCATCATCACTCATAGATTTATCGTATGCACACAAACACTTCTGAAGAATGGGCTCAATTAATTTTTGGTAACGCTAATTTAGGTGATCCGAGACGCACCCGACGATTAGCTCTACTAGCAAGCGATATGGCTGAGAATGCAGACAGCTCAATTGTTAAGGCTTCTGATACACCCGCAAAAATTGAAGCCGCTTATCGCTTCATTAGAAATGAGAAAATATCCCCTCAAGCGATTGCAGATTCAGGGTTCTCACGAACGAGTGAAGCGGTAAAGCAGTTGCCTTTGGTTCTCGCTATCCAAGATACGACAGGATTGACATTTAAACACAGTGTTTGCAAGGAATTAGGCGATGTGAACTGTGCAAATACATTAGGAAAACCATCAAAAACAAGAACGCTATATGCGCATTCAACTTTAGCAATTGATGCAGATACGGAGCATGTTATTGGTTTACTCGACCAGTACTATTGGTTTAGGAAATCAAAGGTTAAAGGGACTAAAGATCAACAACAGCAACGCCCTTACGAAGAGAAAGAAAGCTATCGCTGGCAACAAACATTAATGGATATAAAAAAACGTACAGGTGAATTATCAAATATACTTAACATCTGCGACAGAGAAGCTGACATTTATGAGTACATGACTTACCAAAAAGATGAAGGACATCGATTTTTAGTCAGAGCAAAAGAAAATAGAAAATTAATAGAGCCTCAATGCAATCTCAATCAGTTAATAGAAACAGCGCAAGGTCAGTGTTGTTACACTATTAATATAGCGCAACGTGCGGGAAGAAAAGCGCGTCAGGCCCGAATTACATTGAGCTATCAACCTATAACACTCGCCAAGCCTAAGCGAGTACTAGGGCAAGAATCACCGACATTGAGCGTCAATGTCATTGTCTGTCAGGAAAAAGAAAGTACGCAAAAAAATCCATTATGTTGGATTTTATATACGACAGAGACCGTAAACACAGCAGAAGATGCCCAGAAATTAGTAAGATACTATGAACTCCGCTGGCGTGTAGAGGAGTTTCATAAAACATGGAAAACAGATGGAACCGAAGTAGAAGATTTACGTTTACAGCACAGTGATAATATTTTACGAATTGCGATCATTAAAGCGTTTATTGCTGTCAGGTTATTACAGCTGCAAAATATGGCGCAAAGGAGTGAATTAGACAAAGAAGTGAGATGTACAACTTGTGTTAAAGAGATGACGTGGAAATTACTATGGGCAAAGGTTGAAAAGGATGTGTTGCCGGATAAAGTACCGTCTCTTCATTGGCTGTACTATAGTTTAGCGAAATTGGGAGGGTGGTATGACAGTAAAAGAAATGGTCGAGTTGGCGTAAAAGCACTCTGGAAGGGGTGGTTGAAATTAGCAG
>NZ_JASDCB010000142.1:0-1413 GCF_030408135.1 Pseudoalteromonas sp. APC 3691
TAATGCCGTTCACTTAAGGTGAACGGCTTTTTTATTTCTAGCGTACCGCTGCGGTCTTGGCTTGACTGAGCGAGGAAAACTTCGCTCCCTTCGAGGTTCTAGAATGAGGCTTTCTGCCATCGTATAAAAGTATTTTAACTGACGCGGTATGGCCCCTGGGCTTGAATAAGGTAATCCAACAAGCAACCTCATTATTTGAGCTAAACTACCATTGAAACTCAGTTGGTACGGTAAATAATCACCTTTTAATGTGTGGCACATTTTTACCATCTGATATCGCACCATATTATAAGTAAGCAACACTCCCCACAGCTCTTGCTTTACAAGCGCTGGTAAGCGACTTCTTAATGTTAATCGATTACCCAGCATATATTGCTTTTGTTCGCGATAACCAAGCTCTATCTCCCAGCGGTGACTGTATATATCGCCTATATCGGCTGATGGATATCTCATCGGATCTGTCATCGATGTCATCACACTGTATGATTTCCCTTTTATTTTTCGAGTCACTAACCTCGCTATTAAGGTGTCAGGCAGCGTTGGCCACATTTTGCTTGCTCTTGGATTACTGCTAAGTTGGACTAATTTATCATTACGCCCTAATGTTTGAATAACGTCATATTGCACATTTTTTTTCAGGGGGATTAGCCAATGGCGTTCACTGCCAGTTGTTTGCCATTTATGTAAAAGCCCTAAAGAATAAAAACCTTTGTCGAATAAAGTGAGGCTATTGTCTGGTGTGGTTTCTATAAGCTTTTCAGCCAGTACCATTTCATTGACCTTGTAATCATCAAAAGCGCTCCCCGTTATTAAATGGCTGCTCAGTTCCATTTGACACACCATTCTGACCTGTGGGTATTGTGTGTTGGTCGGTTTTGTAAAGGCCTCATTATTTTGGGGGGAGTCATCCGTACGCCAAACAACACCATCGACACCCAGCAAGGTAAGTCCATTCCAATGAGGGTGGTTAGCGTCTTCATTCCAATGTCTTTGGGTACATTCAAATAAGGCTTTCATAGCGGCTTCACCTAGGTTTTTACGACGCTGAGTTAAAGCACTTGGCGCAACAAATGGCTTCCCTTCTCGGTCAACAATGTCGAGCATATTAACGACATCGGCCATGGATTTGTCATTATAAATAACCATACCGATCAACAACCAAGCCATCGATTCTAGGGTTAGTTTTCTTTTTCGTAGTGTAACGGTTTCGGTCAGTGCATAGGCTTCTTCGATAAGAGATAAAGGGAGTAAATCTGCGAGTGTTTCAACGTCATTAGGTTTGATGTTGTTGATAATATCGAGAGCATTAGAAAGTTGCATAAAAAATCCGAATTCTACAAAAGAATTCGGATTCTTACATACCTAGAAGATCGTTCAAGTGCTATTAACTATTTCTTAAATGATCGGCATTAC
>NZ_JASDCB010000143.1:0-1395 GCF_030408135.1 Pseudoalteromonas sp. APC 3691
TTTTTCGTTTATACCTAACTGGATATTTTTGTGTCTTTGCGAGCACCGTTCGCGGATAAGCTTTTCGCTTTCTTTTCTCCGGTAATATTAGCCGTTTACCGTTTTCACGTAGTTCTTTTAGCTTTTTAGGGATTGTCCCGGGGCTTCGACCTGAGCACCATAAAAACTCGTCTTGTATCAGGTATAATGCGTTTATGAAACTGATGCGTAATGGCTCCACTTTATGGGCTTTAGCCATCTCTGCCATTTCAAGTCTCACGATATTGTATGACGTCAGAATACCCCAGAGCTCTTGATAAATACCTTCCTGTTTCAAGCTCCGTAGCGCTGGCTTATTAGATAATTGATATTGCTTGAGCTCACCATATCCTCGCTCTATTTCCCATCGTTGCCAATAAACATCGAGTAGCGCTTTCAGCGGGTACTTTTCTGGACAGGCGCATGAGGTGATGAACCCTTTTATTTCACCTTTAGGTGTCGGAATTTGAATAAGCCTTGCTTGCCATGTATCACCTAGGTAAGGGGCTGATTTTTTAGCTTGTGGCGAAATAGGCATTGTTATTAAGTGGTCGTAATCGCTAAATGATTCCGTTATTTCATAGCGCATTTTACTTTTGATGGGCGTAAGCCAATGATGATTTTTGCTAACACCTTGCCAGCTCGTGAATAGTTCAGCCGAAAAGAAACCTCTATCAAATAGAGTTAGTGAATGTTCAGGTGCTGAGCCAACAAGCTGTTGAGCATAATGAATTTCACTTTGAGTAATGGGGCCAAACGCTGCATCGGATATTAAATGCGTTCTTGTCGACATCAAGGTTACAGCAAGTACTGAGGGGAAGTTCGTTGTCGATTGAGCATAGCCAAAATGACGGTTACTCGGCGTATCTTGGGTTTTAAATTGTGTACCGTCAACGCTTAGCAGCTTTAAACCACACACGTCATCAAAAGTTTGCGACTGCTCCCACTGCGTTGCTGCATGTTTAAAAAGGTGTTTCATAGGCGCTGCGCCTAGCTTTTCTTTCCCTTTTATAATACTGCTGGTCGCCAATGGTGGAAGCTCTCCTTTAGCGTCAGGAAAAGCGAGCTCTAGTTTGTCACAGACTTCAGATATTGAGCGGTTTCTTAATAAACCAATTCCTAACACAAGCCAAGCGGCTTGTTCGGCGGGGAAGCGTCGTTTGCGTACAGAGGCTCTTCCTGTTTGGGTAACAGCTTCTTCAATCCACTCAAGGGGAATGTGCTTAGTGAACGAATCAATATCACGATCTTGGCAAAACTCAGTCGTAAGGTGTAATTCTTTAATAAATTCAGACATAAAAATAGGCCACAACTTCTGTTGTAGCCTATTATGAGCCCTTTGAAAGATCGTTCAATTAGCTTAAACGATCTGCATTA
>NZ_JASDCB010000144.1:0-1338 GCF_030408135.1 Pseudoalteromonas sp. APC 3691
CTAAGGGATCCCCAAAAATAATTATTAAATTTCAATCACATCACTCACATCCATATTTTTCCAATCGAGTTGCACTACCACCTGTACGAAATAGGCTAGCCCTTCCAAGTAATCTCGCCGCCGCAGCTCAATGGACTGTTTTTTGAAGTATCGCAACCCAACAAATGCCCATGACACTACTCGCCTGTTTTTGCTTGAGTTAGCTTGAAAAGCCCCTGTCTTTCCTGCTTTGTCTATCACAGCACCCAGCATCATTGAGAACCAATGAGCCAATGTTGCGAGCAGTAAAAGTATGTCTAATCGATAGAGTTTGTTCGTTCTGTGCAGATCTGAGCCTAAGCCGAACCTAACACTTTTTTGGTCTCGAAACCCTGCCTCTATCTGCATTCTCATTCCATATAGCTTGAGCACCTTTTCGAGAAAGTGGTGTCTTTTTGGAAGAGAAGAAACGAGTAGCCAAGGCTCCTTATAACCGCGTTTTTTATCTCTTTTTAATAACTTATGTCCCTTGCCAACCAACACTGCATGAGTTTGATATTTTGCACTTTTGGTCAGCTCGGTCGCGCCAAGATACTGGCTCTTACGCTGATTGTTCTTGAATAGTGACTGGCATGGAATAAACTCATCGCTGTCCTGCGTTTTCAAATGTGCCGTACCACGAACCCGACTAATATAATGCCAGCCATTGTTCCGCACGGCTTTGAGCCAGGGGACTTTAAAGCCCGCATCCGTCACAATCACGGGGCGGCAATCACTCGGCAAGATCAGTTTGAGCATCTTTAAAAACCGTTTTTGCACTTTTGGGCAATGATATTGAAAGCTGAATGCACTTTCCTGATACAGGGTTAAAGAGCGACCTTCACTGACAATGCTGGCACGCAGAATACAGTATTTGGTTTGTGTATCAGCATGGCTCCAATCGACCAAAATGACGGGATGCTTTTCAGTGACCACAAAACGGGTTAAGCGAACATAAACCGATATCGATTCACGCAAAAGCTCATTGTTACTGAGTAGTCGGTCAATACGTTTAATATCATGTTTTTCAGTTGTTTTTGAATCCAAATTGCGGCCGATAGACGTCAAGGTGCATTGCTGACAGTGCAAAAGAGATTTAACGGCAGCGACTAGAGTATTAAATCTGGCTTTATGAATAGAGTTAGGGGTGACAGCGCGGAGCATATTGTGCAAAATAGTAGACGCATTCATGGTGTTTAGTTCTGTTGTTTTTAAGCGATTCATAAGATCACAAAACACCATGAATGTTCCCTCACTACCCACATTTTTTAATACTGTTAGTTCATTGATATGTAAAGGCTAATTCTGGGGATACTTTAG
>NZ_JASDCB010000145.1:0-1312 GCF_030408135.1 Pseudoalteromonas sp. APC 3691
TTCTGCTTGCTGAGAAGCTATTTATCGACTTGCAGAAAACAATATGTATCTGCAAGCCTAGCCCTTGAGTTATTATTCAAAAATCAGCTGCCTGATGTATTCATTTCAGATGAGGCTGAATAGTTACAAAATTTTTTACTAATTACTGTATTCATTTTTGTAACCTATATTTTTAATAAATTTAAGATTTCGTTTTTCGCTACTGAAAAAACAAAGCGCTCAAATCTCAAATTTGGATAACTGACCCATACTTAAAATGAAGGATATTTCTGCAAGCTTGAATTGATTTTCCAAACGTATTCCTGCATGAAGCCCTTCCGCACGTTGATTTAATGCGAGTAAATAATCAGAAGTGTTTATGTCACCAGCTTGCCAGCGCTTATTTAATAAATTTGCGCTGCTAGCCAACCTACCTTGGGTGAGCTTTTGCCATTGCTCGTAGTATTTTCTACTGACATTAAGCGATTCATAATTAGCTTTTGCTTCAAAAGACTGCTTTCGATATACCGACTGAAAATTCGCCTCGGCTGCAATGGCTTCTGAATAAGCGGCTTTAACATTATCTGTATAGTTATTTCTGATGTTTAAAGGCATTGAAAAAGTCACACCAACCAAGTCTTCATCTCCACTTTTCCCTGCGCTAACGCCAATGGTTGGATTAGCTTTAGATTCCATAGTGGTTAGTTGAGCTTTAGATTGTTGTCCCTTCCATTTCGCTCTAGCAAGTTTAACTTTTGGATGTTCCTCAACCCACTGGGAGTTAAATGAGTAGCTTGTTGCTCCAAAAGTAAATGAAAACAAATTGGTAGTATTAGGCGTCCAATCAGGCAATAACTCCTGAACCTTTACCTCTGCATTTTTCAAAGCAATTTGAGACTCAGATATTTAACTAAAAATTTGCGACAAGTTTAAATAGACTAGCTCAGCGTCAAGTGGCTCTAGAAGTCCAGCTTTTCGTTTGTCTTCAACAATTCCAACGAGCGTTTGCAATTGCTCTTCTCTTTCTGAAAGTAACTGAGCAGCTTTTTTTGCTGCTTGCCAATTAACTAATGCAGTTAAGGCATTAGCCTTTTTGTTTGCCCAGCGAAGCTGGCAAACCCGATAGGCTGAAAGATGCCTTATCACCCTGACTAAGGGGAAGATAATCTGAATGGCAAGGGCGTCACTGGCCAACGGTGGGGTCTGAAGGAAGCCATAAGAAGTTAGAGGTACACAACTAACCGTAACCTGTTTCGGCAGTATTGGTGGGTCAGCGTGCAAAATAGCGCAACGCCCTATACTTAGTCAGACCAATACTGTGCTTGAGGGTGGG
>NZ_JASDCB010000146.1:0-1232 GCF_030408135.1 Pseudoalteromonas sp. APC 3691
GATATATTCGCCACTCCTGACTCTTTATCTACATTTCAGAAACATATCCCTCTTGAGTGGATTTCTAATGTGCTCGAGCAGACCGATAAAGCAAGTATTCGCAAACGTAAGTTACCTGCTGAGCTTGTCGTCTGGCTTATCATTGCAATGGGTCTTTTTCGCGACCGCTCTATTAGTGACGTTGTTGAGAAGTTAGATTTAACACTCACTGATACCCTGGGCGATACGGTTGCTCCAAGTGCTATTCCTCAAGCGAGACAGCGCCTGAGTAGCGACCCCCTCCAAGCCTTATTTCACCTATGTGCGGCCCATTGGACACAAGAAGAAGATGCTGATGATACGTGGTATGGACTCCGGTTATTTTCTGTCGATGGAACGCAATTTCGTGCACCCGATACACCTGCTCTTGCTGAGCACTTTCACTATATTAAGCACAGTAAAAACCGTCATACAGAATATCCTATTGTACGCCTATGCGCCTTAAGCTCCTTGCGTAGCCGGTTGATACACCACGTTGCCTTCGGGCCCAGTTATCAAGGTGAGGTGAACTACGCAAAGCAGTTATTTAGTCATGTAAGTGATAACAGTCTAACTATTTTTGACCGATGTTATCTCAGCGCTGAGGTACTGATTAATTGGCGTAAGCAACACCCACAGTCGCACTGGATGGTCCCGATTAAAAGCAACACGCAATACACCGTCATTGAATCTTACTCTGAGCATGACTTCAAAGTAGAAATGAGTGTATCTGCGCATGCCAGAAAACAAGACCCTTCGCTTCCTGAGTGCTGGCAGGCCAGACTGGTTCTTTATCCTGAGCCAATGGGGCCTGGAAAAATAAAAGGTCTGCTGTGCTCTTTGGATGATAAACAGGCTTTTGGTGCACAGGCCATTCTTGATGTCTATTTCGAGCGCTGGGAAATTGAAAATAGCTATGGAGAAATAAAACACCAGATGCTTGAGGATAGTATTCTTTTGCGTAGTCAGACTGTGGATGGAGTCAATCAAGAGCTATGGGGTATATTGCTAGCCTACAATTTAATTCGAGTAGAGATAAGTCGAATAGCCAAAGAGGCTAAAGTCTCCCCGCTGAGAATTAGTTTTGTCATGGCTTTGCGGGATATACAGGATGAAATACTCTGGTGTGCCATCGCTTCGCCAGGTTCAATTCCAAAGAAATTAAGGGCAATGCGAGAACGAGTGAAACGTTATATTCTTCCAGAAAAAAGAAA
>NZ_JASDCB010000147.1:0-1162 GCF_030408135.1 Pseudoalteromonas sp. APC 3691
CTGCCATTTTCTTTTTCCTCGCCATACTTGCTGACTTAGATGCATCTTGTTTAAAAAGCGCCATGGCTATCTTTCGCATTACATTAAACATTAATGGCCCTTGAAGTTTGCGTATTCTCGATTCATCTTCTCTGAAGTTCATATCAAGCATCCAATGCATGCTTTCAACCTGCCAGTGACTGCGTACTGCATTGAGTGCTTGCGCTGCATTTAAGTCTAATGAACTTATATACCAGCGTGTTTCAGTGGTATCCGACCCTGCCGACTTATCATGAACTTCAGCCCTGACCTTAATAATACTCGTTAAGCCAGGCCAACGATAATCCTTGCCTAGCCAGCTTTTATCTATAAGTAACTGCTGGCATGTACGTGTTTCAACACGCCCATGTCCTGAGCTTATTTCGGTATGTTCATCACAATTATGCTTAGTTAACCTTTCACGCTCGCACTTGTGCCACCACGCTTCTAGTTCCTTTTGCATGCCTGAATGATTACCTTTAAGTGCAAGAATATAATCTGCTTTTTGTTGGATGATTTGTTTTGCTATTTCTTGTTGGCATCCCATCGCATCTAACGTAATGATACTGTTTTCAATATCGAGCAGGGTGAGTAATTCTGGTATTGCGGTGATTTCATTTGTTTTATTATCAACAGCCGTCTGCCCAAGCACTAACTGGTGTTGGCAACTCCATGCACTGACCGTGTGTAAGGCACTTTTTCTGTCTTTTGTGGTAAATGAACGCCGTGCGGTTTTGCCATCGATAGCGATGATATCTGCACCTGTAGTTTCAATCAGTGATGATATCCAAGATTGAAATGCCCTTTCTATTTCATTTGCTTTTAACCGACACATGACGCGAGCAATCGTGTCATGTTTTGGAATTCCTGCGTTGAACGTACCGTATTTTTTTAACCAATCAAGTTTTAGGTGCCCAAAGTCTTCAATATCTTCCCATCCTTCTGCACCAGAGAGCACAGCGCTAATAGCAAGGAGAAGAATATCGATAAGTTCATGCTTTTTACAACGTTCAATGCGAGGATCTGTAATTGAATTAAAATGTTTCAGAAAAGTAGTGCTCATATTTATGCGACCAAGTAATTATTATGCCTTGATCTGATCACTACTTGCTCTATAAGTTCAATTTATAATGATCTTGCCGTG
>NZ_JASDCB010000148.1:0-1073 GCF_030408135.1 Pseudoalteromonas sp. APC 3691
CCCACCCTCAAGCACAGTATTGGTCTGACTAAGTATAGGGCGTTGCGCTATTTTGCACGCTGACCCACCAATACTGCCGAAACAGGTTACGGTTAGTTGTGTACCTCTAACTTCTTATGGCTTCCTTCAGACCCCACCGTTGGCCAGTGACGCCCTTGCCATTCAGATTATCTTCCCCTTAGTCAGGGTAATAAGGCATCTTTCAGCCTATCGGGTTTGCCAGCTTCGCTGGGCAAACAAAAAACCCATGTTAGGAATTAACCTAACATGGGTTTTTTTACTCTCGCTATTTTATAACATGCTTTTGGTAAGCACTTTATAAAGTGTTTATAAAGAAAGCTCTTCTTTAGCGCGAGTTAAGTTGTGCGATACCATTGTACTTGTAGACATTTGGTTTGCTTCGTATAAATCAGCAAGGCCAGCTGTGTCGTTGTTCGCTTTTAAACGTGCAACACCACGGTTACTTAATGCAAACGATGTAAGTTGGCGTACTTTAAATTTAGGGCCATCAGCGTCTTTTAAAAGCGCGATTGCTTTAGTACAAATTGCTTCCGCTTGCGCATAATTTTTTGACTTAACATTCAGTGCGCAGCTATTAAATGATTGCTCAAGTGGCTGTGGCGCTGTTGCAGTTTCAATAACCATTAATTTGTAATCACTTTGATCAGCCATTGCAGCAGCTGAACATGTAAGTAGTGAGCTAAGAGCGATAGTTTTGATAAGAGTAAGTTTCATGGTCGTAGTCCTGTTGGTTAAGCCGTGCTTGTTGCCGACAACTGAACTTTAGAGAATTAACACAAAACCGACAAACGATTAAAACAAACTTAATAAGTGAAGAAAACTAATCTATAGACTTTAGGGCGTGTTGATCTTTTTGGTATGAAAAACAAACAGCATGAAGATAAGGTATAATTGAATTCGCCAGAAAACTTTACACCGAACCTACATGCCAAGATTAATGTTAACAGACGGGACATGGAATGTCTTATCAAAAGTAATGTACTTAAGTGGTCGAATTTATAATAAGCCCGACCATAGAAAAACGCTCGAAGGCATACTGTATAAGATGCGCA
>NZ_JASDCB010000149.1:0-1009 GCF_030408135.1 Pseudoalteromonas sp. APC 3691
TTGGTATCTTTCCAGCCTCCTAACTTTGCCAGTTCCTGATACGCCCATGACATATTTGGAGCAGTTTCAGGCAATGGTGTTTTTATTCTCTTTAACCACAATAACTTCCATGCTTTGGGAGATAACAGTTGTTCACAACTTGGAGAATCAGGCTGCTCATTGGTGAACTTTAGTTGCAATATTCGCGTCGCAATAAAGCCATTAATCGTCACCAATCTTTCCATGTTATCTTGGCTTTGAAGGCGTAAACTTTCGATATCCGTGCCATCACTTTTCCAGACTTTATGGTATTCCTCTACAAGCCAACGGTGCTCATAGTAGCTGATGATAGCTAAGGCGTCTTCTTTGCTGGTGACTGGTTCACTGGTTAATAGGTGCCAGCTTAAGCCGTTCTCAGCGTTTCCTCTCTCTGCACTGCCGACATAGTAAACTGGGAGGGAGCGTCCTTTCTTATTGTAAGGCGCTTTGAGTGTCACTGGCGCATAGGTGATATCCAGTGTTGCGCTTCGGGCTTTTCTTCCTCCTTTTTGTGCAATGTGGATGTGTTTGGTGCCTGCACTCATCAGCTCGCTTGCAAACGCATAGAGCTTATCCTCACCTTCTTCAATATGACGACTTTGCATCGAGCGTACGACGAATCGTTGCTGCTCGGTCAGTTTATACTGCAAGTATTCGTAGATGTCCGCTTCGCGGTCACACACCGATATCACGTTCGCCATTTGTCCTTGCAGCCGCTCTGCCATCGCTCGTGACGCTGACTCCCACTTGTAACTTTCTTTTTCTTCGTAAGAAGTCGTCGCGTGTTTTTCTCTTTTTCCAATCGTGTTGATATCACGACTCCAGCGAGACTGTTCAATTAATCCCACAACTTGCTTTGTGTCTGGCGCAAACAGTAATACGCTATGAGCTAACAAGCCTCGTTGTTTTGCTCCTCGTCCGACATGACCCAAATCATCTCGAATGGAGGAATGTTTATAAATTAGTGTGGTCGTGTCTTCTAATGCGAGCA
>NZ_JASDCB010000015.1:0-66909 GCF_030408135.1 Pseudoalteromonas sp. APC 3691
TGAGAAAAATTCAATCTAAAATTGACCATCGTGAACACTTAGGTTAAAAATGTCATGAACCCAATGCGTGGAATTTAAGTGTTCACGATAAAACCGGAATCGGTGTTCACCATCACCGGAATACGCAGTAAATAAGTAATAGTAAAATAATAGCGCTTCAAGCTTTACTCCTTTGGAACAAGCCACCTTTAATCAGCACTGCAGCAATAAAGTGAACTGCGTTTGATTCTTCATTTTGTCCTAAACCATGTCTTTCCATGTGCTTAATATGTATGGCAATGCGCGGGAGTAATGAATAAAAGTCTGAATGGGTCTTAGGTGTTCTGTGTGCAACTAATATTTGCTTATCTGCACCATACTCATGAGTGCGCAAAGGTTTGTAGCCTCCCTCATACCAATTATCGATAGTTTGGATAGCAGCCCCTACTTTTTGTGAGTTTAAACTTGCTGCTTTTTTATCGCCCACTTGAGTGTATGCAAGCTGTTTAGATGACATGCCCTGTTCAACAGTATCTACAAACTTTTGACTAGGGTGAACCTCTTGGCTAAATGCATTTTTAATTTTTGCGGTTATATCTAAATAACAATAACTTTGAGGGTTACTGAGCCCTTCTTGAATAGATTCTGACAATGTTATTAATGCTGTTTGATTATTTTGCCAATTGCCTTGCCATTTTAGTTTTTGCGCACCTTCAACAATGATCGGGGCTGCATATTCAGTAAGGATTTCAATATCAATATTTGGTGATTGGCGGTTACGCCAAAGCCAGTTCCCCATCAGTATATTTTTAGCATAGCGAGTTGCAACTTCATTAAGACCATTGTGTTTTTTGTAAGTTTCAAAAAACCGTTTTAACCAATAAATAACTTTAGGGTCATCACAAACATGTGGTTCATTGCTATTAGCCTCAACCCTGAGTGAAAAACGGCAAAATAGTTCATTTACCGTTGGAGGCACGTAGCACACATCAATTGTTTGTGGGTTCCCAAAAGCGAGATCTTGTGGCGCTAAATTTTTAGCCACATTTTGCTTTTGATACGCATCGCCAAACCCTGACTTCTGCCCAACTAATTTATTTTGCTCTATTTGTAGCGGTTCAAAGTCAGACTCTGGTGTTTTATAAAAAACACCGCTTTACTGGGTGAGAGCGAACGCGTGTAACTTAAGTGCCGAGGTAATTGCATTATTCATACTCAAACTTAGACTTTTTCATAAGCATAGACTCTTTTTGAACATCCATAACCCAAAATGCGTCATGAAAGAACTGCTTAGCGCCTGCGTACTTTACTGATGTATTACTAACACACTCTAACAACCCAATTACGGGTTCAGCATAACAATGGTATTCATGTAATGCTGCATCTCGCTTTACGGGTTCTTCAAGCGCAGCAAAGCCAATTGCAGCGGGTCTTAAATTAAAGTTACCGTTAAGGGCATCAATTAATTGTTCAAAACTTTTAACTACTTTTTTTGACGAGTATAACCAACTACCATTTGACGATTTTGCTTTAAAGTTTTTAAAAAGTTCACTCGGTTTAGTATGCAAATGGCACCAGTCAATATTTTGATATAACGAAGGTGGATGCATTGTCCCGCCTGCATAAGTAGATGGTAGTGCGGGCTTTATAAGCTGACTATTTAACTTATTAAGTATCTCTTCATTTGATACGAAAAGCCTAAATACTAAATCGAGTGTTATGTCACATTTAGGTTTATCGATAATTCCTGATCTTATTACATGGCTACGGCCAGCAACTTGTTTTAACTTACTTGGTTCAGGTAATGGTTTACCTGTATGTAATTGATAGTTTTCAATGTAAATGGCACTGCCAATACACTTAATTGAAGGGTCTATAAAGTTTTTTAGCTTTCGCTCAAAGTTATGAGCAAGCCCATTTAAAGCTGTAAGTGACGGCATACCTTGAATATATGGGTTAGCCATTGCCTCGGCATCAAACACTCGCATATCTTGGCAATGTACATACACTATTTGCTCATCATTTAATATTTCTTCTTCAGTTGTACAATGAGTAAACACATAGTTTAACTGCGTTTTAAACAACCCCATTAAATCAGGGTGATATGCAAAGCGTTTGAGCTTACTTAAAGTACCTAGGCTCTCATTTAGTATGTTACTAAATTGGCTAATACAGTTAGTAATACTCTGATCTAAGTAATGCTTAGCCCACTCAGGATAAGCTTTCTCTTGCGCGTTATTTTTAGCTTCCAGAATGTTATCAAGCCATAACTGCAAACTAACACCTACCTGCCTAATAGCCGCTACTCGCGCTAATCGCTTTTGCCTTAACGTATTAAACTGCTTAATACCCACTAACACCAAAAGCGCCTGTTGAAATTGATAGCTTAATAGCGCACGAATTTTAAATGCTTTTTCAATATCATCATTGGCTACTTTAGAGCGGTTAATAGCCTTTGAATTTGTTTTAGGAAAGTAACGCAAGGCTCTTATATTGCCACCTACTGAGCTTGCTAAATCGCCTACATTGGCTGGCCTTGAGTGCTCAATTAAACCAAAGTTTAACTTACGTTCTGTTGTTAATTGCTGAATTTTAGCTAGTATTGCATGGCTTACTACAGGCGTAACCGCAAGGTAGCTTTGCTGAAATGGCATTTGTAATTGTGGTGAAAAAGAGCTTACTTCTAATGGGAGCTCTGCCACTGGCAACTGCTGTTTTATTTTACCCGCGATGTCTAAAACCGTCTTTTTAGTAAACCCGTAGGCTCTTATTAAATTAATCCAAACAGGCTCTTCAGTTATTAATAACTTTGCTAAACAAGTCACTTCGCCCTGCCAACTAAATGAGGTTAAAAATAGCTTTGCATGATTAATTTCAGCACTGTTGTGCGACCAGCCAAAACTTAAAGATAATGACCGGCTACAAATACCCGCAATATCTTCACTTACAACTTCACTAATTAAACGTTGATGGCTTACGCGTATATCAGGGTATTTTAAATTATGAGTATGAAACCATTTCACTTCGTTAATGCACTTACTCAATAACACTTCATCGAGTAATACACTCTTAGCGGTTCTTACACTTGTTAAATCATCAATCTCACTTCGCTTATAAACTAGATTAATGAGCACAACAAGAACTTGTTCTTCAAAGCCATCTACCGCAACATGAGGCGTGTATGGAGCAAACAACTTTCTAAGTGCTGTGGTTTTTTCTTTTAGTGATTCAATTGCAAGTGCATCTTGTAAGTTCATAAGTTACCACGGCGCTATAAATTGTTTTTTTGTTTGAGGCTTTTCAGCTGCGAATGCTTGTTGTAGCTCAATCACTTGGCGTAAATAAAAAACATGGCTATCAGCTCTGAGCTGTTCGTGCTTTTTTTGTGGATAAGCACAGTTTAAAAAGCCTTCTTGGTGAAGCCTATAAACCTGCTCTGTGGTGGTGTTTAATAATACTGCGGTGTCAAAAGTACAAAGCAGTAAGTCAGCAATATTTGGATGTTTAGCTTTAGGATTACTATCAACTAATTCGACAAAGTAATTAATAATCTCATCAAGAACTTTGTTTTTACGGTTACTTGTTGCAGCTATTTGACCATCACGGATCACACTGCCATACACAGAGTTAAACTTAGTTTTATTAAAAGGGTTAAGTTGCTTAAGCCGCGCATTGTTTGTGAGTAAGTTTAATTCAACGGTAAGGCTTTCAGGCCAAGTACTAAAGTAATCAACAAAAGTACGGTTAAAGTCTGCATCGCTTACATCAAGTTGCTTAACCTTCGCAAACCACGATATCAACCCCACTATTTTATGACTGTTACTACTTGCAAGCGCAAATGCAATTTTAAAGTCTGCATCGTTTAACTGTTCACTATTGGTGAGTTTACAACCACAACTGCACTCTAAAAACTCCTCAGAAGCTCTGTAATCAATTAAGTTATGGCATTCCCTACATTGTGTAGTTAATTGTGACTTATGCTTATGGCACGCTTTATAGGGCTTTAAATGCCAATAAAAAGGAACGTAAGAAGATTCAAACAAGCATTCAATGCAAACAGGTATGTTGTAAGTGCGAAGTAACTCAAGGGGAATTGTCAGTTCATTTCGGCTTACTGCTGCTAAGTTGCCAAATTTAAAGTTGCTGCGCCGCCATGCAAGCGCAAGAATATCACCAGCGTTAACATCTGCTAATTGGGCTACTAACTTAAGCGCTCTTATTCTAAAGCTGCTCGCTTGCCTAGCATGATAAACATCAACTTTACTCAGCTCTAACGGCAACGCACCTTCGAGCTCATGATCTTGCTCTGCGAGCCATTGCCACAAAATATCAGCAAGCTCACTATAACCATCATATGAGTTATCCCTTGCAAGCCTCAACAAATAGCTTTCAAGCGCCTCATCTGAGTAAGGTTTTGTTTGAACTAAAAAATGCATCGCCAACCTAAACTAAGAAAATCTTAGTTTAGGTTTAGATTAGCTTTTACTGTCAGTCAAACTTTACTTGAATAAATAGTTGAAGTTTACTTAACAGGTTTAACTCCATAGCTCTCCAATATTGATATCATCACTGTCAGGCCGAGAGCCTTCGGCAACTTCGTTAAATTGAACAACCATAGGAATATCAAATGAAGTTCCGGTAATTACAGCACAACCTTTCGCTAAATTAGGAATCATCTGCCTTGAAAGATCATCTAAAGAACTAATTGTGTTTTCAAGCAACTTAAGATCTCTATCATTAACCAGCCTATGAATGAAGAAATTATGTAATTGAGACATTACTGTTGGCGAAATATCAGCAGGCCTTTGGCTAGATAATGTCAGAAAGAAACCAAACTTGCGTCCTTCTTTAATAATTTCTTCGAACAACTCTAATCTATAATCTTTCCAGCTTTCACTTTCCCTAGTGGACTGCATGGACAAGACATTGTGAGCTTCGTCAATTATCATATGGAACGTTTGTTGCGTCGGATTTTGGTTAATTACCTGCTGCTTGTGAGAACTGTAGTAGAACTTAGCAAGTAATAACGGTAAAACTTTTTTGATTTCTTGATTGGTTTTTCTTAATGATAGTATTGTTAACAACTTAGGCTGAGGCTGCTCAGTAACCACGTTAAAAACTCGATCTAAGGAAGTTAAAGAAGCCTCTACCCTTTTCAATAAAGGCTGTATATGATCGAATTGAACATACCCACTCACAAGGTCTGAAAGCAGCTGAGTATTTATTCTAAGTTTTAACTCATTAAAGGGTGTCATTTGGCTAATGCTAACACTATCAATTTTATCTTTACAATGGGTTACATAAGCTGGGTCTGATTCACCACCACTGAGGAATTTATGTGCAGCTTTATTAGGAAAATATAACTTACCATCCTTCCCATGCCATCCCATTTGATTTGCCAATTGCTCTAAATCGACAGATTTTACGAGCTTTGCTATTTCATAGATTAAATCAACAAACTCTTTCTTATGCGCCGTGCTTATAAGGGCTTTTTTGAGTATTTTCTTTACGTAGCTTTCTAAGCTCATGCTGTTAGTTTGAAACCTAGCACGGCCAGATACTATTCGTTTTAAGAATGGCTTTTGAGTATTCTCAGTGGCCTTAAACAAAATACCAAATAACTCTTCATCCCAAAAAGCTTCACTAGTTAATGGGAACTTGTCACCATTGTCACTACGAGTATCAAGCTGGTACACTTGTTTATGTTCTCGGTTAGCTATTAACTGGTTATTGGTATATTCACCATTAAAGTCAATTACTACAAAATGACTTTTACCTATAATTTTGTCGAGCTTGTTACTAAAAAGGGTTGTGTAAAGATTTGTTAGTGTATTTGATTTTCCGCTTCCTGTGTTCCCAAAAACACCTAAATGTGTATTAAACAGCTTTTCCCATGGTAATGACACTGGAATCTCTTCCGTGAGCGTTTCACCTACGATAAAATTGTAATCAGATTTACCGAATATTTTTTTTACTTGATCGTCACTCATCAAATAAGCAATATCCCGTATCATAGGCAGATGTTTAATTCCTTCAAAGAATTTATCTGATTGAAAATATCCTATGGGAACTAGCTCTACTTTACGAATGTAGTAATTGCTTTCTTCACTTTTAAATCTCTCATCTAAGTATTCACCTTGAACTCGAGCCACCACATCTTTGAACCCTCGGCGAATCAGCACAAACTCTTGAATCGAGACACCATGGAATTTCACACCATCATAGAAAAGTGTTTCTTTATTAGATTCTTCATACAGCTCTATAACGATGTTAGTACCCTTTACCGAAATAACTTCACCAATAGCTATACTCATAATTTCCCGCCATTTAAAGGGAGCACTGGGGGTGGAATAGGTTCTACCGTATTTTGCTGTTTTGGTTTATGTTTATAATTATTTAAGGTGAACTTAGTATCATTAAAATTAGTGAAGTTAAGGATGCTTTCATCAGAGCAAATATAGCCAACATTTGGGTAATCTCTAAACTTATCTTGCATAAGGTTTAGCTCTGCGTTGTCAAAACACGATATGTACATCGTTAGAGAAGGATTAGAAAGTGAACGTAGTATTAGACTTAAAATATGTTCGTCAGCAAATGAAAAACCAAAAGTAATCAGAACAGAGTTAGGCCGTTCTAACTCGTAACTCAGGTGTCTCAAAATTTGATAGTATGCTTCTTCAAATACCGTCTCGTGAAACTTCCATTTTGTTGGGTTAACTATTGGGATACTTTCATATTTTTCCCAAAACTCTTTAAGTTTCAACTTAGATAAGTCTTCCGAGGATAAAAATCTATCTATATCGAGTATTGTTTTATTTTTATCATACAAAATATCTTTGAAGGCATTTATGATATCAAGTTCTTTTTGTTCAAAATGAATTATGTAGTTACTCTGACCATAATTAAGTTTGATTTCACTATCTTTTTGTGCTTTTTCCCAATGAACAGAACCATGTGCGTGAAGTAGGTTTATTTGTGGTAGAAGGGTATCATGGCGTTCAAAAGCTCCTTTATTAACAACTCTATGATTGAAGTTTCTCGTATGAAAAGTACGTGTCTGAAAACCAACGCTTCCATCATTAACTACAAATAAAGCATTGCGCTCTGATAGCAATTCTTCACTTGCTGTTTCCAAGCAATTATCATAATTTGTTGTGAATATATTAGCTCTTTTCTCGGATGGTTTTTGCCTATCTAACATAGAAACTAGAGTGGATAAAAAACGTTTATATTCATTAACCACATTTTCTTGATTAATTGGCCTTTTAGGATGTGGAGGGATACTTGAAAATACATTTGGTAGTCCGCCTCTAATACACTCTTGATAGTAAAGCATGAATAATAGTGTTATTGCTTGTTTTTCAGACTCATACTTTTTTGCAAGAGTTTCAAAGGTACATTTATTTCCTGCTTCATCTACAACTTCTAGAGCTAACGTTGGAAGGAAACCATAAGACGCTCCAGCTCCTATTAAAAAGTTGAGGTTTTGCTCATATACATCCATTAACTTGAACTCGCTTGCCATACTTAATTCCTTTTCCTACTTCGATTAGGGGAGCTGATGTAAGTCTTTATTCGAACTTCTTTGGTAACCAGATAAAACCAAATGTTCACTAAAAGGCTATTCTATTTTTTATTTTCAATAAGCTGACTGAGCAGAGCTTTTTGCCTGCTCTTTTCCAGCTTACCAAGTGCACAAATTAGTTCCGATAGAATATCTTCTTCACAATAAAAGTAAGCAACTGGCACATCTAGCTCTTTAGCAATGCGTTTCATTGTTAAAAAATCAGGTGCGTGTTTGCCTTTTTCGTATTGGTTCATGCGAGCACTAGCCGTGTTTGGCTCCATGCCTAACGCCATACCTAGCTGTTGCTGAGTAAGGCCTGCTGCTTTTCTTGCAGACTTTAGGCGTGAAGGTGTTGGAGTTTCCATGAGAACCTTAGCTATAAAACATATATTGCTAAGATTCTCTTAGTATCTAACCTATAAGTGTACTAAGGATGTTTTAGTTTTTAAATATACACTTAATTAGTAATGTCTTAAACTATAAATTTATGAGTTAAAAGGAATTTTATGCTTGTCTTTGCTAGTGATGCTTTTGGTAAGATTGTTTCAATAAATAACGTTAAAAATGGTAAAGCATGTAACTGTTTTTGTATCGCATGTAATGACCCTTTAATTGCACGCAATGGAGGGAAAATAAAAGCACACTCATTTGCGCACACCTCAAAGCCTGAGAAAAGATCCTGCTTAATGACAGCTCTACACAGGTTCGCGCAAGAATATCTAGCCGCTCAAGAACAAATATTACTTCCTTCCGTTAAATGTAAACACATGGGTAAAACCAAAGTACGACCTCCAAAATTCGTCAAAATACTACGAGGCTCGGTAGAGTCGCCGTTAGATAAATACAAAATGGATGTTGAACTGGAAACATCGCTGGGAAGAATATGTATTGAAGTTAAAGTCACTGCTGAATGTAGCGATGAGAAAGTAAGTTTTTTAAAAAATAATAAAGTACCAACATTAGAAATCGACCTATCTCAATTCATTGAGCAGCCCATAGAAGCTGTTATTGATGCACTTCATAATATAGAGCCTTACTCAAATTGGATTTATAGCTGGTGTGATGATGCACTCAAAAATGACATAGAAAAAGAGGTCGAAGCTGAAAGACTCGCTGCCCAACAAGCATTAGAGCGAGAAGTTGAACGCAAGAAGAGAATAACCAAGCAAGCAATTAATAACTTAACTAGAAATAACACTATTGGTTTACCCGCAAAAGAGTTGCCATTTACCACCTTTATCGGGACCAGAGAGTACAAATTACAAGCGAAATTGCTCAATGCTGACTCTTGGAGCTTCAACCGCTTCAATGTAATGATAGACACTAATGAGTATATATTGGCGACGTGTCAAATGTTGAGCAAAAAAGGAAAAGAAGGTAATAAGCTTTACATACTCTTCCCATTTAGTGACTGTGCATTACGTAATTTTAAGCCAGTGCCTAACTCTGCGGTACTTTGCAGGTTGTTTAGAAAAGGAAGCTACCCTTATAAGTGGTTATCATTTCCTGAGCCTAGTCCTCATAAGCTGCAACAAGCACAACTAAAAGCAAAGCAGGTAAAAAGAAAATCACTCGTGTATTTTGAGAGTTATACGTGAATTGTGGAAAGAAATATTCGAAAACAGCTGGGTACTCAACAAGCTCATTCCAACACCCTTTTATTTTTAAAAGTTTGACTTACTCATTTATTGACGCATCATTTCTTTAAAAGCATTTAATTCTGAACTTAAAAAACCTTTACTTTTTTCATTCCCATAACGTTATCATAGATAAAAATAAGGAAACTTTCTTGAACTCAAATCATCTATTTATTATAGGTAACGGCTTTGACTTGTGGCATAACTTGCCTACAAGTTACAAAGATTTTTACCAGCAATACCGTGAATATCTCAATCAAATTGAGCACTACTTCCCAAATGGCTTGCAAGAAGAAGAACTTTGGAGTGACTTTGAAAATGTGTTAGGTAAATTTGATGAATCTATTTTGATAGATGAAAACGACTTTATGGATTTCTCTGGCGATGACTTTCCAACACAGCAAATGTATGGACTTGAAGATGCTGTAGAGGATTTCAGTAATGATACTATCCAGAGTATAACCAGAAGTTTTACTACATGGATCAATAGCATAAATTTAGAAAGTTCAGTCCAGCAAATGACTTTCCCAGATACAGCTAAATTCATTAACTTCAACTATACCTCTACACTACAACAGTTATACAAAACCCCTGTGGAGCACGTTTATCATATCCACGGCAATGTAGGACAAGCGAAACCTTTAATTTTTGGTCACACAGAAGCGGTAACCCAAGCTATTGCTGAAGAAGACTCTTATTATACAGTAGCTATTAATAATGGACGGAGAGTATTAGAAGTTCTTCGAAAACCCGTAGCTGATATCATAAGAGATAAACTTAATACTTTATTAGAAAGTAGTGTTAAGGATATATCAGTGATTACCGTAATTGGCCATTCACTCAATAAAATAGATCTTCCTTATTTTTCGCGTATGGTGGATCAGTTTCCTGATGCTCACTGGCAGTGTTACTCATACAGCCTAATCGAAGCAACTGCTCACAGAACCATACTTGAGCAAATTGGCATTCCAATAGGAAACTTAAGTATTGGAACCTATAAGCAGCTCGCTCAACAATATCCGCTGAAGAGGACTGTGGACTTTCCATAGATCCCTTGCAGTTTTTTTATATGCTAAATGTAAGCTAACATATGAATTAAAAGCTATTAATTTATATGTTATCTTATTTAAGCAAGCTAAAGTCAAACATTCATACTTTTACATCTGACAACTCACTTTCTCAACAACTGACTAATAGGCATTCGGTCAGTAAACTTGGTCGCTATAAATGGGTCTTCGTCTTGGGCGCTTTCAGGTTTGTATAGTGAATAGCGTTCAACTTCGCTTGCTGTAATTTCTGCAACGGGCAAAGTAAATAGGTTTGGTACATCAGGGAAAAGTACATCAGGGAAAAGTACATCAAATGCTTTGACCAAGTGTTTAGTGGTGAGGGTATTAGCGTTATCTATTAATGCATAAAGTACCGCATCATCTAAAAAGTATTTTAATGTTCTAAAACAGCCTTTTGATAGTGAGAACAAAGCAAATACTGTTGCTTGCTCACTTAAATTTGGCTTTTCGGTAAATGGCATTCGGTTAGCTAGGCCAATTATTAGTTGTACAAAATGCTTTGGGTTTTCTGATAATTTAAAATAAGGCAGCTGCCGCCTTACTAATAAACGCGATGACCACTGGGGTTCGTCTGCTATTTTTTCTGCCCACGGCATACCTACCAATACAATTGATACACCCGCTTCATCGTTAATATATTTTAATCGGTTGGCAATCTCGCGGCGCTTTTTACCTTGGTTGTGTTCAATCAACTCTTGAAACTCATCAATAATTATAAGCTCTGTACCACATGTCTTTAGGCATTTTATTAATGATGTCGTTAACCGAGTACTGTTTATTCGCAATTTCCGCTCTGTGCTGCCTATTTGTCCTAAGTCTTTAAGAAGTTCAGCTAAAGTAGACTCTAATGTCGGGTTACTAGGTATGCGGCTTACTAATACAGGATGATTCATAACACCATTAATAAATTGAGGCAAATGGCGTTCTTTATACTGTTTTATTAGTGCTGTTTTACCTGTGCCTGTATCCCCATTTAACAGCATGCAGGGCTTTTCGCCCGCTAACCCTTTACCAAGTCTTAATCTGTCGAAGTCGTTAAATACCGTGCTTATTATTGGGTATTCAATAAATACATCGCGAAATTCATTCAGCTTTTCTTTTTGTTTGTCGGTCAGCATAATTAAAATCCATCTAAGTCTGAAATAAAGTCATCCCAGCTATCAGTTGGTTGCTCTTTAGGGGTGACCTCTTTAGGCTCTATAGGTTTGCACTGAGTTATTAATTTTTGTGAATCACTATTTACATTTTGATGCTTAGCTAACGCTTTACCCCCTTTTACCTTTGAGTTTTTTGGCACATTTTTTAACTCTTCAAACTCGTTTTGAATTTTATTATGAATAAACATACGCGCTTTTGCTAAGCCTACATTATCGATAGAGCCCGAAATAAAATCGCGATGAATACGTATATTTATTTTGTGCTGATTCAAACTTAAATTTTGGGTGTAACCGTTTGGATCTATGCATGGCACTTTTATGTAATGCTCTAGCTTATCAAGGTAAACATATATATAAGAAATATCATCGGGGTTTAATTTAATTAAAACTTCTTGAGATACTTTATGGCTAAATTGCTTTCTATAATTTGCTAATTCAGTACTGTCGTAGCTTAAGTTTTCTAGCCGTATTCCACCTTTTCGAAGTACCCGATGATTTGAAATACTGAGCACAACATCTAGTTGTTGAAGGTCATCATTACTCAGCATTGTTGGTGGTAACGTACTAAAGCCTTGATCCCATAATTGGCTTGGTATGTACTTAAAGCGGCTGTCGGCATCTTGATGGTAAACGTCTACTACCCATTTATGAAATAACTGCATAAAGGTTGTAAAGCGCATAATTGCATCTTTTTTGGGATTGTATTCATGCCTTTGTAAAATGTTAGAAAAAGTTTTACCAGGAACAGGGTCTAATAATTCAGTATTAATTGTGCCGAACATACGTTCTACAAATGGTTTTAACCAAGGCTTTGCGACAGGGTTATATTGAGTATTAATGCCTATCTCTTCACAAGCAAGTTCAAGGCTGTTACTCCAAAATTCAGCGCCATTATCAACAACGAGAGTTTCAATTTTGCCAGCACATTTCCACTCATTTATCGTATCTGGGTATAGTTTTACCACATCACTTTTAGGTTTCATCGCATTTAGCATTGCTCGTCTTACTGCATCATAGCTAGGCTCGCTGAAGCTAAAGTAGAAGCCAACAATACAATGGCTATACACATCGACTAACATGGTGAGTGTTGGCCGACCAAGCGGGATATGTAGCTCATCATCTAATAAAATAAGATCAAGCGGTGAATGGTCAATTTCAACTTTTTCGAGTATTCGGGTAGGCCTTTTATGCCCTTCTACTTTATTAAACGCAATATCAGCAAGGCGCTTGCCATAACGCGCAACCATCACCTCGTATTGTGGTAAGTTATCTACTCTGTTTTTAAATGCTTTATATGTTAAAGGTTTTAAATCTCTGCCCACAACACTGTCGTTTTCAATAATAACTAAGTCTTTATAGAACTTGTAAGCCGAAGCCACTGATGGCTTTTCTTTTACTAAGTAACGCTCAAGTGCTTTTTCAAAAAACTTATCGGTTGCTGTATCGCGCGTTCTATTACCTTTTTTTTGGTGGCTTGGTATTAGCGCCATGATATTTTTATCCGCATTTGTATAAGCGCTATACCATCGAGCGGCGGTTCTCCAGCTAGGCTTTTTTTCTCCCTCAACTTCGGGCATTACTTTTAATAAAGGCTCAAGGTTTTTTTGTGTCCAACCACCTTGAATATTAGCCTCAAGCCATTGAATATATTTAAGCTTAGCAAACGTAGTTATTTTTATTTTTTTAGGAAGGGCTTGTAAGTCTTTGGCGTAATTTTGAGGTGGTTTGGTTTCTACTTTTGGTAATGGCTGGTTAAATTCATCTTCAAACAAACCGTCATTAAACATTATTAGACCAAATTGCTGTTTCTATTGATATTTCATTTGTAGTTAAGTCGGCAAATAACTGCCCTAATGATAATAATCGTAGCACTGTAGCAAGTAGCTCACCGGCAGTTGCTTTTAAAAAGCTAACTAACTGGCCCACTTTAATAGAGCCGTATTGCTTAACAAGTTCTAGCACCGATGCTTGCAACTTTGTTAAAGACTGAAAACCAGAATAGCGATGTAAAAGCTTTAAGTTATTGAGTGTTGGGTATAGACGGATTTGCTTATCAGTAACCAGCATCAAATCGCGTCCACCTTGCTTAGCGATAGATTGCTTTTCAATAAAACGTGCACGAAAGTCTTCATCAGCAATTTTGCTTTGCGGTTTTACTTCAATAAATTTTTGTGTACCGTCTGTGTGGGTAAGTAAAAAGTCAGGCGTGTAAGGGCAAATACGGTTATCGAACTCATATTCGTAACCTAGTGGTTGTGCTTCAAATACGGCTATTGATGGTGAGAATTCAAAATGGAAACAAGCATCAAACTCTAAAGAGGATTGAACTAAACAGGTAGATTTATTTTTTTGACTAGCAAATTTATGATTGTGATTAATTGGAGATTTTTTGATTTTTTTTACGTACATGTGAGTTAACCATTTAACCATTTGGTTAAATACTAGACTATGCCAGCTTATACTTCCAATTTATGTCATCTTTTAGTAAAAACATGTCAACTTATACTTCAAACAACACCCAAATGAGGAATTTGGGTGGCAGTCTTACCAGCCACATCTCGGCACACACGTCACAAACTGTGGCTGCTCCCTTCCGGGCCTGACCAGGTTCGCCTGCTAGTGTTGCGAGAGGACCAATAAGACTACCATTGAGGGCCTTGGTTGGCGCGGGAAGGATTATCTCTACTTTTTCTCTGTTATTCAAGGGATAATCTAAAAAGAAAGTGCGATTGCATACTTCATATACAATCGCGACGTATTTAGCTGTTTTAGTGCGTATTAATTGTTCTCTAACTGCGCTTTTATATTACGAAGTGCTGCTTTTACTTTTTTCATGTTTTCTGGACCCATACGTAAAAGCTGTTTTTGCGCAGCAGGTAATTGCTCCCACTCCGAAAACGCATACTGATACGTCACTGAATCGCGAAGTAACGGCAAGTCACCTTCAGGCTCTGGCGTATCAAGTAATAAATCGATTGCATCGGTTAGCGTTTGATTAAACTCATCATCTCCATAACCAATTTCACTGTATGCATTATTTATAAGTGGCTTGTACTCTTCGTACATGCGAACGGCTTGCGCTGCACTCATACTGGTAAATATTTTCACATACGGGGTATAACGCTCGTAGCTGTTAGGGTTAATTGTGAGGATATCCCCTTCATTAACGCTAAATTTCTCTTCTGGCTGTACAACAGGCGTGTGCTTTTTAGCTACCTTACCTTTAGCTAGGTTATCTACAAATACAACACCACGGCGAATTACATCGTCGGTCACCATTAGGCTCATTACTGAGTCGCTTAGGTACTCATCCATTTTAGCAACCACAACTGCATCACTTTCGTTAAGTGTTGGTAGTGGCTCTACTTCAGGCTCCGGCTCACTCGGGCTTTGTGCTGGTACTTCAAGCTCGGCTGGTTTTTCTGGCATTACAGATGGCGCGTCTACCACTGGGTCATTCTCGGGTTTAAGCTCCATCATAGGTTGCTCTTTAACTGCGGGCTCTACCTCAGTGCGTGTTTCTTGCTCGTCACTTGGTGTGAGCAATACGAAGGCGGCCGCACATGCTACGACTATTAAAATAATTACGGCGAAAAGAATATTGTTATTAGGTGGACGTTTTTGAACATCTGATGCTTCTGGTTTATCTGACATACGAACTCCATAAAAATTAAAATGCGATATCACTTAGAGTACGCTAAGTGGATTAAATTCATTCTTACACAAATACTATGACATTTTATAATACGGCAATTATAGCAAAGTAAGTTACCTACTAAATTGGGTGATTAAATAATGTAATAAGCATTAGGGCAGTTATCCTTTGATTCTTCTAGCTTAAAGACTTACAGTTAATAAATAAAGTAAAGACGTAGAACAGTTTAACCACCAATATGAAAATCAAGCAAGTTGATCCACAAAAACCTAAAACTGCCTTATTACTTACAGGTGGTGGCGCACGAGCTGCTTATCAAGTGGGTGTACTTAAAGCGCTCGCTCATAGCATGCCGCGTACAGCTCCATTACCGTTTAGAGTAATAAATGGCACCTCTGCTGGGGCTATTAACTCTGCGGCTTTAGCATGTTACGCCTCTTGTGCACATTTAGCTGTACGAAAACTTGAATCAGTTTGGAAAAACTTTTCGACCTCGATGGTTTATAAAAGTGACTTCTTAAGCGTATTTGGTCATATTGCGCGTAATATTTTAACTAGCTTTCAGTCAGAGCATATTAATCACCCACCAGCGAGTTTGCTAAATAACCGCCCACTACGTGGTTTGCTCAATGAGATTTTAGACTTGCACCGGATAGAGCGTAACTTACACCGTAATTATTTAGATGCGCTGTCTATTACAGCTTCTAGTTATACGACGGGCGACTCTGTTGCGTTTTTTCAATCAAATACGCAAACACCATGGCAACGCGCTAAACGCGAAGGCCAAGCCACTCGTATTAACGTTGAGCATTTAATGGCGTCGAGTGCTATTCCTATGGTGTTTCCAAGTGTAAATATTTATAACCATTACTTTGGTGATGGCTCTATACATCAGCTTTCTCCCTTGAGTCCCTCGATTCATTTAGGTGCTGAAAAAATATTTATTATTGGGGTCGACCAGCCTAAAGAGCTTCACCCACCGGGTTATTCGCCGCATTACCCTGGCTTATCAGCTGTTGCAGGGCATTTACTTGATAGCGTATTTACCGACACTATGCAGTCGGATTTAGAGCGACTGGAACGCGTTAACCGCACTTTAGGATTACTACCCGCTCGTGATAAACATCAAGAACTTAAGCAAATTGATACCTTTGTTATTAACCCTTCGCAAAACTTTAACGCCATTGCCGCGCAATATTACGACGATATGCCGTGGGCGATTAAAGTATTACTGCGTACAATCGGTGTTAAAAAACATTCGCAATCGAGTTTGACCAGTTACCTATTGTTTGAAAAACGCTATACCCAACATTTAATGCAAATTGGCTATGAAGATGGCATGGCGCTGTTGCCTAAAATGCGTGAGTTTTTAGAGTTAGATTAAGTCAAAACAAGCACATTATTCTATCCCGTCGAGCAGGTAGTGCTCTACCCGCTCAACACGCCTTGGTTTACCTTGTAGTACTAAAACGTCGTTAGGTAACAAGGTTGTTTGCGCTGATGGCGTGTCTATTTCGGATCCTTCTCTGCGAAGTGCTTTTACGAGTACTCGCCGCTTTTCTAAATTTAGATCTTCAATTGTTTTACTCACGGCATAAGCTTGCTTGGGCAATGCTACAACGTGTAAATATTCTAATCGGTCGGTTGAGGCATCTTCGCTATCTTTAAAATACCCTGCGTAAAAACTTTGCATTAATGGATAACGATTACGTCGCTCTTTACTTACTCGGCGAACAATACGTGTCATGGGTACGCCCGACATAGACAACACATGCGACACGAGCATTAAGCTCGCCTCTAACGACTCGGGCACCACTTCGGTTACACCTAGCGCTTTTAAATAATCGAGCTGGCTGTCGTCACGAGTCCTAATAAGTATTTTAACGTTAGGTGCTATTTGCTTTATGGCATCAATAACAACTTGCGCGTGATCAAACTCAGTAAAAGTAATAATCACCAACCGAGCTCGCTCTACTCCTGCGCACTTTAAAATATCTTTTTGCTTAACATAACCAAATATTACAGGCTCGCCAGCCGCTTTGCCTTCTTGTACAAGTATTGGATTACTTTCGATGGCAACGTAGTCTATTGCTTCGGGCTTTAAAAAACGCGCTATAGTTTGTCCAACACGCGAAAAACCACAAATAACAACATGATCGCTATAAAGTGTACTACTTTGTGGCTCACTCTCCAGCGCTAAACTTGGCCGATCGAGTATGCCCAAACGATTTAAAATAAATGGCGTTTTATCAATCAAAAATGGTGTAAATGCCATTGAAAGCACACCCAGTGCAATTAAAAATGAAGCTTGCTCTGAATTTAATAACTGGTGCTGACCAGCAAGTGCGATAAGTACAAAACCAAATTCTCCCATTTGCCACAACATAATGCCACAGGCGAGTGAATCTTGGTTTCGTTCATGCATTAGCCGCGCACTAAGTGCTACTACCGTAATTTTTAATATGAGTAACCCAAGCAATGCGCCGATAATTATTACTATGTGCGCCAGTACAAATAAAATATCTAGCTGCATACCCACAGTTACAAAAAACAGCCCCATTAATATATCGCGAAATGGACGTATATCGGCCTCTAACTGATGCCTATAATGGCTCTCACCTAACATCATTCCCGCTAAAAATGCGCCCAATGCCATAGACAAGCCAAACATATACGTTAAAAAGCCCGCAAATAGCGCTACTAATATAGTGGTAAGTACAAACAATTCATCGGTTCGTACTTGCGCTATTTCTTTAAATACAATGGGCAATACCCATTTACCAATTGCCCAAAGGAGCACACATACAAATGCACCTTTACTTAGGGCAAAGGCTAAAGCCCAGCCAATACTTTGTGAGTCGCTTGATGCAAATAAGGGAAGTATTATTAATAGAGGAACAACAGCAATATCTTGAAAAAGCAGCACACCAACGGCTAACTGCCCTCGTCGCTGATTAAGCTCACCCGTCTCTTTTAATAGCTTAACAACCACCGCAGTTGAAGAAAGCGCCATAATTGTGCCAATAGTAAAGCTGGTGAGTAGGGAAAAGTCTAAACAATATAAGATAATAATGAAGAGTAAACTGGTTATACCTACTTGTAATGAGCCCAAACCAAATACTAGGTTGCGCATTGCCATTAGCCGAGAAATAGAAAATTCTAGCCCTAAACTAAATAACAAAAACACAATACCCAGTTCAGCTACAAACTCTATTTCGTGAGAATGTGCAAGCCAGCCAATACCATGACTACCGGCTAAAACCCCCGTTGCTAGGTACGCTAAAATAGGCGGCAAGCCAATGCGCTTAAAAAACCACACAAAAAGAACTGCCGCGACTAATAAGCCAAAAATTTGAGCATTAATACTTTGCAAATGCAGCCTCGCGTTTAAATTAAACTAGTAGCTTGTAAGTAAATATAACAACCATATGTTTTTCATGCAATTTTAAAATATGGCACAAAAATAGCTTAGTTATTGCAAAGTAACACCCTCGGGGGAGAATTTAATGGAAAACGTCCATATTTTGACGCAGCGTGTGTCTGGTCGCGGTGATTTTTTGCCGTTTTCAGCTGAACATTCGCCAACAAATGAAATAACTGAAACGCATGAACTCGTCGCAGAGCTACAAACAAGCTTAGTGATCGAGGATATTCTGGCTATTTACGCTAAATTTGCAAAACAATTGCTCAATTTTTCTGGATTGCAGTTTCAATCAACTTTAGGTACTGCTCAAACATCACAAAGTGATACAAGTAGTACACCCTATATTTTTGATTTAGCGATTAATAAAGACCACTTAGGGCAGCTAATCTATTTTAGTAAATTCCCGCTTGGTCACGCAATTGAGAAAAAATTACATACATTACATACTGCGTTGGTTTATCCACTTCGTAATGCGATGATGTATAACCGCGTACTAAAGCTTGCCACAAAGGATGCGTTAACCGGTTTAAATAATCGTAGTCAATTTAATGACTTTTTACTTCAAAAGCTTGAAAACTGTCGCCGTTATCAACGTCCATTTAGTTTAATGTTGCTTGATTTGGATAACTTTAAACAAGTTAACGACAACTTCGGCCATAAAATTGGTGACGATACACTTAAAGAATTTTCAAAAGTACTGTGTAGTAGTATACGCGGCACTGATTCGGTATTTAGATTTGGTGGTGATGAGTTTGCTTTACTTATTGAAGACCCTGAGTTTACAACTAATAAAGTGATTGCTGAGCGTATAATGTGCTTAGTAAGAAAATCGCCATTAATGTCTAAGTATAAAGTAACAACCAGTATTGGTTTTACTTTAGCTAACAGCCAAGATTGCGAAACTGAGATATTTGCTCGAGTAGATAAAGGTTTATACAAAGCAAAGGCATCAGGTAGAAACTGCGCAAAAGCATATTAGCCTTTACTTAACTGCATTAAATAAAAAAGCCTAGCTTCCCCCGCTAGGCTTTGCACTTACCAATTTATAAATAAACAACGCAGCACAAAAACCAAAAAAGAACCCGCTAATTAAATTAAGTAATGCAGTAATAGTCGCAAGCGGTGTAAATAATACTAAAAGCAGTGGCAGGCTCACGCCTAAAATAAAAAACAATCCACCTTTACCTAACCAATAAGCTAATAAAAGTACTGAAGATACAACTCCACCCGCAACTGCATAACCTAACGTAACTATATTTAACTCAAGTAAAACATTAGCGATAATAGCTATTACGGCCGTTATCAGCATACCCATTGGCGCTTTAGTCACTAACGACAAACCAACATGCGGCTGTTTACTCATTTATTTACACTCCCAAAAAATACCATTTTCATCAACATGCTTAGCACTTATAAAATAACCAACCACTTGCACTAATTCATCATTATAGAAAATAAGCGGTACGCTGGCGCGAAGCCACGGTGCTATTTTTGCATCTTTAAACCAATGCTTAACTGTATTACTACCAGGCTTTTTAAGTGGTTTTATACGCGCACTATTGCAATTAAAGCGCACTATTACTTGCTCATTAGCGTGTGGAGGTCTTACACCGCTACCAGCCCTTTTAATTAATAAACGCCCATCAGCAAGTTTTAGTTCTGAATGATTCAGCTCTGTATCTGTTAATACTTCACTTGGTGTTACAAAATACAAATAACCTTGATGCCGGTGTATTTGTCCATCTAGCAAGTCGATACGCATCTGTGAGTCGTTTTTTGCGCACATTGCTTGATTAATAATTTGCTCAAGTTGCTTTTGCGATGGCATCACTTGAGTAAATAGTGCAAGCCACGCACGTACTATATTTGCAATGCGCGCTGCGCTGTATTCACTTATTTGGCTAATGCACAGTGCTTGATGCTCGTTAACACACTTATTTAAATCAAGCTGGGTATATTCATCAAGTAGATTTTGTTGTTGCTGTAGTAGCTCAATACTTCGTGCAGTGCATTGCTCAAACCCATTAAAGCGCTCAGCTAACACAGGCACTATTTTTGAGCGTAAAAAGTTACGATCAAAACTTTCATCTGTATTAGAGTCATCGGTTATGTGGCGAATACTAAACTGCGCTGCAAACGCTTCTATATCGCTTCGCTTAACGTTCAACAATGGCCGAAAACATACACGGCCACTTTGCAGCAAACGCTCTTTATACATAGCACCAAGCCCTTTTAAACCCGAGCCACGCTTTAAGCGCAGTAAGAACGTTTCTACTTGGTCGTTTAAATGTTGGCCCAGTAAAATAATGCTGCCTTGTGGGCTTAGTTCATCAAGCGCTTTATAACGGGCGTCGCGTGCTTGAGCTTCAAGACTTGTGCGCGACTGCTGATCAATGACAACTTTCGCAGCTTCAAAAGGCACACTAAGCTCAATACATACGTTTTTGCAAAAGCGTTGCCAGTCATCAGCATACTGGCTCAAGCCATGGTGAACATAAATAGCCGAGACATTAATTGCAGGGTTATCTGCTTTTAAAGTGCGCATTAAATGCAACAACACCACAGAATCAACGCCACCAGAGAGCGCCACTGCAAAAGCAGTGTTGCCTTGCTCAATATAGCTATTTAGTGATTTTTTTAATTGCTGATAAATTGCTGATTTATGCATATGGGCGCACTTTAATATAAAAACTCTGAACATTTTAAAGCAAAAAAGCCGCATAAGCGGCTTTTTTTTAACATTTAATGCGTTTAGCAATAACCAAACGACATTAAACGTTTGTAACGTTGGTCAAGCATTTCTTCAAGCGTAAGCGCTTGAAGATCAGCTAAGTCACGTTTTAGGCGTTCTTTTAAGTTACGTGCCATACCATCGTAATTGCGGTGCGCTCCACCTAGAGGTTCATCAATTAAATTACTGATTAAATCTAGTTCTTTCACGCGCTCTGCAGTTACACCCATAGCTTCTGCTGCAAGTGGTGCTTTGTCGGCGCTTTTCCAAAGAATTGACGCACAACCTTCAGGCGAAATTACAGAATAAGTACTGTACTGCAACATGTTAACTCTGTCGCCAACACCAATTGCTAATGCACCACCTGAACCGCCTTCGCCTATAACCGTACATATTGTCGGCACTTTAAGTGTCGCCATTACTTTTAAGTTACGTGCGATTGCTTCAGATTGACCACGCTCTTCAGCGCCAACACCTGGGTATGCACCCGGTGTGTCGATAAAAGTCATGATTGGCATTTTAAAACGCTCAGCCATTTCCATTAAGCGTAATGCTTTACGGTAACCTTCTGGCTTTGGCATACCAAAGTTGCGTTTAATTTTTTCAGCAGTGTCACGGCCTTTTTGTTGGCCAATAACCATTACTGGTTCGCCATCTAAACGCGCAACGCCACCTAAAATAGCCGGATCGTTAGCAAAAGTACGATCGCCAGCAAACTCGTCAAATTCCGTGAAAATGCGCTCGATATAATCTCGAGTGTAAGGACGCAACGGATGACGTGCTAACTGTGATACTTGCCAAGCGCCTAAATTAGAAAAAATCTCCTGTTTTTGTTTGGCACTTTTTTCTTTTAGTTTGCTGACTTCCTCTTCTAACTCAAGGTCTAATTCGCCAGCGCGGCTTATATTTTGTAATTCTTCAATTTTTGCTTCTAATTCTGCAATTGGAAGCTCAAAATCAAGATAATTGAGGCTCATGCTCTAAACTACCTAATTAGTTAAATTCTAGTTCTACATCTTGCGCTGCCATTAATGATAACTTATGTATTAAGTCGTCACTTGGCGTAACACACCATTCGATCCCAAGAGTTAATTGAGCCAACGCATCTGGACGTTGGTAATAAACCTTGATCGGACACGTTCCCATTTTATAGGGTTCGAGTACTTTTTGTAATTTATCGAAGAAACCTGCCTCGACTTGCACCATGTTCAGCGTCATTTTAATCGCTTTAATGCGTTTTTCACGCGCTTGAGCAATGGTGTTTATTTCTCTGGCGGTCATTGTAATACCACCGGAGAAGTTATCAAAGCTGACCTGTCCAGATATTACCAAGATATTGTTAACTTGGAGCATATCTTGGTACTTTTCAAACTCGTCTGAATACAAGCGTACATCAATCCGTGCACTCTTGTCATCTAAAGTTACTAAGGCCCAACGATTTCCTTTTTTATTAATTAATACCCTTGAAGCAATCACTAAACCTGCGGCCGTTGCAAATACATCACGGTTAGTTGGCTGTAAATCAACTATTTTTCCGCTGGTATAATGCCTAAGCTCACGTCGGTACTGATTTATCGGATGCCCAGTTAAATAAAGGCCTAACGTTTCTTTTTCACCATCTAACCATTCGTTATCGGTGAGTCCTGTGGCCTTAATAAAGGCTTGTTCAACTTCGTCAGGCTCGGTGGCTAATAAACCAAACAAATCACTTTGCCCTAATAGCTCAGCTTTGTTGTGTTGATCAGCTGCACGAATTGCATCTTTTAAACTGGCCAGTAATGTAGCACGCCCAGATTGGGTTTTCTCTGGTCCTAATTGATCCAAAGCACCTGCGTAAATTAATTTTTCGGTAACACGTTTATTTAAGCGTTTTAAATCAACACGGGCACAAAAATCAAATAAATCTTTAAATGGGCCGCCTTTTGCACGCGCTTCTAGGATTGCATCAACCGGTGCTTCACCCACGCCTTTTATCGCGCCAATGCCGTAAACAATTTCACCTTCAAGGTTTACTGTAAACTTAAACTCACCTGCATTTACGTCTGGTGGTAATAAGGTGAGCTTCATGTTTTCACATTCATCCACCAAAATAACTATTTTGTCGGTGTTATCCATATCGGCCGACATTACCGCAGCCATAAACTCTGCAGGATGATGCGTTTTCATCCACAATGTTTGATACGATACGAGTGCGTAAGCTGCTGAGTGAGATTTGTTAAAACCGTAACCTGCGAACTTTTCTACCAAGTCGAAGATTTTTATCGCAAGCTCGCCGTCAATGCCATTATTTCTTGCGCCATCTTCAAATGTTGAACGCTGCTTTGCCATTTCTTCGGGTTTTTTCTTACCCATTGCACGACGCAGCATGTCGGCGCCACCTAGCGTGTAACCTGCCAGTACTTGCGCAATTTGCATTACTTGCTCTTGATACAAGATAATGCCGTACGTTGGATCAAGTATTGGTTTTAAGCTTTCGTGCTGATACTGCGCATCTGGGTATGAAATTTCTTCTCGGCCTAATTTTCGGTCGATAAAGTTATCTACCATGCCTGATTGCAGCGGACCTGGTCGGAACAAGGCCACAAGTGCAATCATATCTTCAAAGCAGTCGGGTTTAAGTCGGCGTACTAAGTCTTTCATACCGCGCGATTCTAGCTGAAATACAGCGGTCGTTTCGGCGCGAAGTAGTAGCTCAATACTTTTTTTATCATCCAGTGGAATAGTGTTTATATCGACAGGGTCTTTACCTTGGCGCTCCATGCGCACATTGGTCATATCGACCGCCCACTGCAATATAGTCAGTGTACGTAAACCCAAGAAATCGAACTTAACTAAGCCTGCCGTTTCTACGTCATTTTTATCAAACTGTGTGACCGGAAACTTACCTTCGTCATCGCAATAAAGCGCGGCAAAGTCGGTAATAGTGGTTGGCGATATTACTACGCCACCCGCATGTTTACCGGCGTTACGTGTACACCCTTCAAGGATGCGACACATGTCGATTAAATCTTTTACTTCGTTGTCGCCATCGTAGGCTTCTTGCAAGCGTGGTTCTATATCAAACGCTTTAGCAAGCGTCATCCCAGGATCGCCTGGAATCATTTTTGAAATACGATCAACAAACCCATAAGGATGCCCAAGCACTCGCCCTACATCGCGTATTACCGCTTTTGCAGCCATAGTACCAAAGGTAATAATTTGCGATACGGCGTTTCGACCATACAAAGCCGACACGTGATCAATTACCTCGTCACGTCTATCCATACAGAAATCGACGTCGAAATCGGGCATTGATACACGTTCTGGATTCAAAAATCGCTCAAAAAGCAAGTCGAATTCAAGTGGATCCAAATCGGTAATTTTAAGTGCGTACGCAACTAACGAACCCGCACCTGAACCACGACCAGGTCCAACAGGGATATTGTTATCTTTACTCCACTGAATAAACTCCATTACGATTAAGAAGTAACCGGGGAATCCCATTTGGTTAATTACGCCAAGCTCTATATCAAGTCGCTCGTCGTATTCAACACGTTTTACTTTTCGCTCTTCTTCATCGGGGAATAAAAACTGTAATCGCTCTTCAAGACCGTCTTCTGACACTTTAACTAAAAACTCATCAATCTTAAGTGAGCCAGTTGGGTAATCAGGTAAAAAGTAAGTCCCTAGCTGAACCGTTACATTACAACGTTTAGCTATTTCTACGGTATTTTGTAGCGCTTCTGGAATATCGCTAAACAGCTCAGCCATTTGCTCTGATGTTTTTAGGTATTGTTCTTCAGAGAATCGCTTAGGGCGGCGTTTATCATCAAGCGTGTAGCCGTCAAAAATAGCAACGCGAATTTCGTGCGCTTCAAAGTTTTCTGGCTTCAAAAATACTACTTCGTTGGTAGCTACAACAGGTAACTGCTCTTTGGTAGCAAGCTCTACCGCCATGTGTAAGTAGTCTTCTTCAAGCGGTCGGTTAGTGCGAACTAGCTCAAGGTAGTAGTTATCGCTAAAATGCTGCTTGTAAAAACTAACTACCGATTCAATGACACTTGGGTTATTTTTTAATAACGCTTTACCTAAGTCACCGTCTTTAGCGCCAGAGAGAATAATTAAGCCCGTTTTATGTTCCACCAGCCATTCTCGGTCAATCACTGGCCGATGAAACACATGCCCACGCTGATACGCTTTAGATATTAACAAGGTAATATTTTTATAGCCGTCGTTGTCTTTGGCTAATATGGTTAAGCGGCTTGGCTCGTCAGGAAATTCAGGACTACGAACCCAAAAATCTGCCCCCACAATAGGCTTAATACCGGCGTTATGCGTGGCGCCATAAAAGCGCACTAAGCCACAAAAGTTCATTTGATCGGTAATTGCAATCGCAGGCATTTGTAGCTCTTGCGCTTTAGCGACTATCGGCTTTGTTTTAGCGAGGCCGTCAACCATCGAGAAGTCAGAATGAACCCTTAAATGGACAAAATCAGGAGCCGCCATGCTTAACCCTCGCCATTGGCTTGCGCCAATACACGCTGCACAGGCTTAAAACTTTTACGATGCTCGTCAATCGCGCCGTACTGCTCAAGCGCCGCAAAATGCGCTTTAGTCGGATATCCTTTGTGCCCTGCAAAGCCATATTCTGGGTGACGTTTATCAAGTTCAAGCATTTCGTCATCGCGTGCTACTTTAGCTAAAATAGACGCCGCTGAAATTTCGGCCACTAAGCTATCACCTTTAACAACAGCTTGTGCTGGCATAGTGAGTTTTGGCAATCGATTACCATCTATAAATACAAATTCAGGCTGTGTGCTTAACGCCTCTACTGCGCGGGTCATGGCAAGCATAGTCGCGTGCAGAATATTTAACTCATCAATTTCAGTTGGGTTGCAACGACCATATGCGTAACACAATGCTTTTTCTTTTATTTCAATTGCGAGTGCTTGGCGTTTTTTATCTGTTAATTTTTTAGAATCTGCTAAGCCTGCAATAGGTTTTGAAGGATCTAAAATAACGGCGGCAGTGACTACGTCGCCAACAAGTGGGCCGCGCCCTACTTCATCTACACCGGCAATTAAGGCTACGTTAGGTCTATCAATTTGCATTTATTAACTCCGCCACAGCATTTGCTGCTTGTTCGCTGGCATTTAATCTAATTTTTTCGTGAATAGCTAAAAAGCGTGCTTTTAGCGCTTTGTTATCAGTATTAAGCATAGGGGTAAGCGCGTTTGTTAAGTTAGTCACATTACACTCACTTTGTAAAAACTCAGGCACTAGCTCTTCGTCGGCTAATAAATTAGGTAGCGAAAAGTACTTAATATTAAACGTAAATAAGGTTTTAAAAATCCAATAGCTTAAAGGCTTTATTTTATAGCCCACTACCATTGGCTTTTTATAAAGCATGCCTTCGAGTGTTGCAGTCCCCGACGCTAATAAAATAGCATCAGCAGCTTGCATAGCTAATTTTGATTGTCCATCAAGCAGGTTAACATTAAGGTTTGGCGCGGTAGCATTTAATATATCAGTAAACTGCGCTTTGCGTTTTTCGTTAACTAGTGGCACCACAACTTTAAGATTTGGGTTTTTAGCTTGCAACTGCGCGGCTGTTTTAATGTAAGTTTCACTTAGCAAACCAACTTCAGATCCTCGACTACCAGGTAGCAACGCCAGTACTTTGTCATCAAGGCTTAAGCCGAGTTCTGCACGTGCTTTACTATCGTCGTGCTCAAGCGCTATATCGTCAGCCAAAGTATGCCCTACAAATGTACATGGCACTTGGTGTTTATCATAAAATTCTTTTTCGAATGGTAATAACGCCAACACTAAGTTAGTCGCTGCACTAATTGTATGAATACGCTTTTCGCGCCACGCCCAAACAGACGGACTTACATACTGTACGGTTTTAATGCCCGCATCTTTAAGTGGTTTTTCTACACGTAAGTTAAAGTCGGGTGCGTCTATACCTATAAATACATCAGGTGGATTATCTACAAAATGCTGCACGAGTTGTTTACGTATTTTAAGCAAACGCGGCAAACGACCAAGTACCTCAACAAGTCCCATTACCGAAAGCTCATCCATGTCGTAAAGTGTTTTACAGCCTTGCGCTTGCATTTTAGGCCCAGCTATACCTTCAAAAACAGCATCCGGGAAGTGCTTTTTAAGGGCTTTAATTAAGCCTTCGCCTAAAATATCGCCCGACAGTTCACCTGCCACAATACCAATTCGTAGTTGTTTTTTATCTTCATTCATTTGATTTTATTTCACAAGTAAACCAGGCGTTCATGAGTATTAGTTTACCGTGTTTTACTGTTTGGTTAAACGCTTTAAATAACTGGTTTTTTATCATTAAATTTAATTTATTGTATTGTTTGTTTTTAATACTGATGTAGCATATAAAATATACATTAAGCTTTACTAATATATATATTGACAAAAATTGCACAAACGTAAATAATATTACAAACTTTCAGTAATTACTGAAAGTTCATTAAATATTAACTTTGCCAATTAAATATTGTCCTGTTAATCCGTCACTCTCAAGGAGCCAATAATGATAGATGAAACCTTTGTGGATCTATCGCGATTACAGTTTGCTGTTACCGCTCTCTTTCATTTCTTATTCGTACCGTTAACTATAGGTATGACCTGGATTTTAGTTATTATGGAATCGGTTTATGTTATGACCGGCCGCGAAATTTATCGTGACATGACTAAGTTTTGGGGAAAATTGTTTGGTATTAACTTTGCAATTGGTGTGGCGACAGGCCTTACCATGGAGTTTGAGTTTGGTACTAACTGGTCTTATTACTCGCATTACGTGGGTGATGTTTTTGGGGCTCCCCTTGCTATTGAAGGTTTAATGGCATTCTTTTTAGAATCGACTTTTGTAGGTATGTTCTTTTTAGGCTGGGATAGACTCTCTAAACGCCAACATTTAGGTGCAACCTTTTTAATGGCTATTGGTACCAATATGTCGGCGCTGTGGATTTTAATTGCCAACGGCTGGATGCAAAACCCAGTAGGTGCTGAATTTAACTATCAAACCATGCGCATGGAAATGACAAGCTTTGCAGAGCTTGTATTTAACCCTGTAGCACAAGTTAAGTTTATTCATACTGTATCGGCAGGCTATGTAGCTGCATCTATGTTTGTACTGGGCATAAGCAGTTGGTACATATTAAAAGGCCGTGATTTAGCGTTTGCTAAACGTTCTTTCTCGGTCGCATCGGGCTTTGGTTTAGCGTCAATTTTATGTGTAATTTTACTCGGTGACGAATCAGGCTACGAGGTAGGTGAAGTTCAAAAAGTAAAACTTGCAACAATTGAAGCTGAGTGGCACACCGAAGAAGCTCCGGCTGCGTTTACCGCATTTGGTTTTCCTGATTCAGAAGAGCAAGTAACACATGCTGCGGTTAAAATACCTTATGCACTGGGATTAATTGCTACGCGTTCACTTGATGAGCAAGTAACGGGTATTAACGACCTCGAAAAACAACACGAAGTACGTATTCGCAACGGTATGATTGCTTATGAATACCTTACAAAGCTCAGAAACGGCGAAGATACACCAGAAAATATTGCCAAGTTTAATTCTATCAAAGACGATTTAGGCTATGGCTTGTTACTTAAGCGCTACACACCTGATGTTGTAGATGCTACCGAAGAGCACATTCAAAAAGCCGTTAAAGACTCATTCCCTAAAGTAGGCCCTATGTTCTGGTCATTTAGGATTATGGTTGCCTGTGGTGTAGCCATGCTTGGTGTATTTATATTGGCATTTTACTACAACGCACATCGCGTTATTGAGCAAAAGCGCTGGTTGTTATGGGCTGCAGTATTGAGCATTCCATTACCTTGGATAGCTATTGAATTTGGCTGGATAGTTGCTGAGTATGGCCGTCAACCTTGGGCAATATCTGAAATACTGCCGACCTTTTTAGCGACGTCGTCACTGACAGTAAACGATATTTTAATTAGCTTAACTGGGTTTATTGTTTTCTACACTGGTTTAGCCATAGTTGAAGGTTGGTTGATGATTCGCTTTGTTAAGCAAGGACCAAGCTCTCTACATACTGGTAAATACCATTTTGAATTACCAAACAAAGCTGAGCAAACTAAAGGAGAGCAATCATGATTTTTGATTATGAAACATTAAAAATGCTTTGGTGGTTGATCATTGGTGTGCTGCTTATTGGCTTTGCTATTACCGATGGAATGGATATGGGCGTTGCTATGTTGCTTCGCCTAGTTGGTAAAACTGACTCAGAGCGACGTACGGTAATTAATACCATTGGCCCGCACTGGGATGGTAACCAAGTATGGTTTATAACTGCAGGCGGCGCGTTATTTGCAGCGTGGCCTATGGTTTATGCTGCCGCGTTTTCGGGCTTTTACTTTGCCATGATGCTAGTACTATTTGCTTTGTTTTTTAGACCACTTGGGTTTGATTACCGCAGTAAAGTAGACTCAAAACGCTGGCGCAATAACTGGGATTGGGGCTTGCTTGCAGGCAGCGCAATTCCAGCTCTCGTTTTTGGCGTTGCATTTGGTAATTTATTTTTAGGCGTACCGTTTAATATTGATAACCTAATGCGTGTTAGCTACCAAGGCTCATTCTTTGGCTTACTAAACCCATTCGGATTACTTGCTGGCTTAGTCAGTATTACTATGTTGGTTGCTCATGCTGGTATGTGGTTACAGCTTCGTACAGCCGATGCAGTAGCTGAGCGTTCGGGTCAATATGGGCGTTATTCACTAATTGTATTTATTGTGTTATTTGCTGCAGCTGGCTTTTGGGTGGCTAATTTAACGGGTTATCAAATTGTATCAATGGCTGATACGCAAAGTCATGCAGACCCTTTAGCTAAAGTAGTCACTACAGCGCAAGGTGCTTGGTTAAGTAATTACAGCACACGTCCGTGGACAATGACTTTCCCTATTTTAGCCTTTGCAATGGCATTAAGTGCACTTATGTTTTCTAAATTAAATAAACCAGCACTTGGACTTATTTCAACAAGCTTAATGTTAATTGGCGTGATTATGACGGCCGGTGTTTCACTGTTCCCATTTATTATGCCATCAAGTAATAATCCTAATATTAGCTTAACAATTTGGGATGCAGTATCGAGCCATAAAACGCTCAATGTAATGTTTGTTGCAGTGTGTATTTTTGTTCCACTTATTTTAGCTTATACCACTTGGTGTTACGTAAAAATGTGGCGCAGAGTAACGGTTGAAGAAATTGAAAACAACACTCACGGTAGCTACTAAGGAGACTAAACTATGTGGTATTTCGCTTGGATTTTAGGTGTACTTTTGGCCTGTACCTTAGGTGTAATAAATGTAATGTGGTACGAATTTCATCAAAATAAAAACAGCATTGCTGATGATGAACAAGCCATGCACGATTTATTAAACGATACTAACAACACAAAAGATGACGACTAACCCCCGACCAGATCGCGCGCAGCAGCAATCACTGCGCGCTTTTTTAAAGCGTCAAAGTAAACCCGCTGCAGTGTGGTTAAAGTTAAGCATTGCACTGGGTACTTTTAACGCATTACTAATGATTGCGGGTGCTTATTTACTTGCGCAAACTATTCACAATGTAATGTTTGAAGGTAATAATTTAGCCCAAGTTACTCACTTACTATGGCCCTTAGCAGGCATTATTTTATTGCGCGCGGTGTTTTTAGCATTAAGCGAACGCTTGAGTGCATATGCTGCACTTAAAATAAAATCGGCTATGCGCCAAACACTTCTAAATAAGCTCAGCTTACTTGGGCCAAGCTATATAGAACAACACGGCCAAGGCGCTACATTAAATACCCTGCATAATGGCGTAGAAGCACTCCACGACTATTATGCTAAATATCTACCCGGTGCTGCTTACAGCGCGCTTATTCCGCTGGCAATATTGGTTGTTATTTTTCCGACAGATTATAAAGCTGGGCTGATATTTTTATTAACCGCCCCGCTCATTCCTTTTTTTATGATTTTAGTAGGCTCAAAAGCCGAAGCTTTAAACCAAAAACGCTGGAAGCAACTTGCCGTGCTAGGCAATTACTTTTTTGACCGCGTACAAGGTTTAACTCAACTCAAGCTATTTAATGCAACACGTACCGAGCTGAAACAAATAGCTAAAATTTCAGATGATTTTAGACACGCTACACTCGATGTTTTAAAAATCGCGTTTTTATCATCATTTGCACTTGAGTTTTTAGCTACCATTAGTGTGGCACTCGTTGCCGTAATTATTGGTTTTAGACTGTTTTTTGGTACTCTTGATTTTGCCACTGGCTTTGTAGTGCTACTTTTAGCGCCTGAATTTTATTTACCATTGCGCCAACTGGGTAGCCATTACCATGCACGCTTACAAGGCATTAGTGCAGCGGCCGATATGGTTGCGATTTTAAATGCACCACTGCCAAGTGACGAAAATGCGTTAGTGGCTACAAGCACGCCTGAAAACAATTTAACTTTAAATGCAATTAACTCCATGAGTATTACCGACCTTAGTTTTATATACCCAGATAGTAACGAAGGCATTAAAAATATAAATTTAACACTGCCAAATAAAGGCTTAATTGCAGTTGTGGGCAGTAGTGGATCAGGTAAAAGTACGTTGTTTGATTGCCTATTAGGGTTTCATCCTGAGGTGATAAACCACCTATCTATTAATGATCAGAGTTTAAGTACAACCGATATTACTTACCTGCAAAATAACATTGCATGGATACCACAAAAAGCGACGCTGTTTTACGACACCATTGCTGCCAACATTAAATTGGCCAAACCAACTGCCACACAGCAAGAGCTTGAACATGCAGCAAAGCAAGCTGGTGTGCTTGAATTTATAAATACCCTACCCGATGGTTTTAACACGCTGATAGGTGAACAAGGGGAAGGGCTTTCTGGCGGACAAAAGCAACGTATCGCACTGGCTCGCGCATTTATAAAGCAAGCACCAGTCTTAGTGCTTGATGAGCCTACAGCGCACCTTGATAGCCAAACAGAGCAGCTTATTCAAGATGCTATTAATGAATACGCTAAAAACAACTTAGTATTAGTCATTGCTCATCGATTAAATACCGTTAAACACGCTAGTAATATAGTTGTTATGCACGATGGAAAAATAGCTGAGCAAGGTCACTTTGATAAACTTGCAGCGCAAAATGGTGTATTTGCTAACTTATTAAAAACAGCTAAACAAGGGGTGGCGCATGCATAACTTTATTCGCTTATTAAAGCTTTGCGCTCCTCATTACAAAGCAATGCTACTAGGCACATTTTTAGCGACGATTACTGTATTAGCTAATGTGGGTTTATTGGCTATATCTGGCTGGTTTTTAGCATCAATGGCGGCTGCAGGTATTGCGGGCGTGCAAATGAACTACTTTACTCCAGCAGGTACGATTCGGTTTTTAGCAATCGTACGAACTGCATCGCGCTATGGCGAACGCCTAGTTACTCATAACGCCACGTTTTTATTACTAAGTGAAATACGTACCAATGTATTTGCAACGTTAAGTAAGCTTAACAACGTTGATTTAGCAATGAGCCGCAGCGCCGATTTAGTTAACCGATTACAAAACGATGTAGACGCACTCGACAAGTTTTATTTAAACGTTTTACTGCCTATGCTGGTCGCTCTTTTGAGTGTGCCAATCATCATGTTGTTTATGTCGGCCTATAATGGCAACGTCGCCCTTATTTGCTTTACTGGTATTATACTTATTGGTGTGGTTATACCTGCCCTACTCAGCGCAAAGCTCACTAAAAACAGCCATAAAGAAACACAACTTAGTGCACAACTTCGCTCTGAGCTTTCAGATACACTCACAGGACTTAGAGAGCTTAGTATTTATCAAGCCCGTTCGCAGCAGCTTAATAAGTGCGATGAATTAAGCGAGCAGTATAATCAGCAATTATTTATTCGCCACAAAGCACTGGCAAACTCAGATGGGATGAGCTTGTTGGTTGTTCAATTAGCCATGCTTGCTAGCATAGCAACCATTGTCCCGCTGGTTTACGCCAACAGTATGGTAAATGTAGAACTTGCTATGTTAAGCCTATTTGTATTGGCAAGTTTTGAAAGCGTATTGCTACTACCTAACGCGTTTATAGAGCTTCCTAGTGTACTAAAAGCAGCAGAGCGATTATTTTCGCTTGAAGATAAAGCAGCTAACTCACAAGTTAAAGATACACATGTAGACGTTGATGAAAAATTTAGTGCGCAAAATAATACATTGGCACTTAACAATATCAGCTATCAATATGGTGAACAAATAGCACTAACTGATGTTAGCTTTGAGTTGATACCCCAGCAAAAAGTAGCGATTGTCGGTAGAAGCGGCAGCGGTAAAACCACGCTTGTAAATTTACTTACTGGTTTATGGCCTTTGCAACAAGGGAGCATCACTCTAAATAATCAAAATAGTGTTGTTAATTTACATTCATTAAATAGCGATATACGCGCAAACGTTATAAATATACTCGCTCAGCAGCATCATATTTTTGATGGCACACTGAGTGAAAATTTGCGTTATGCCGCACCGAGTGCCACTAAAGAGCAATTGATTGAAGCGCTAACGTTAGCGCAATTAAGCCCATGGTTTAATGAACTAAAAGAAGGCTTAAAAACACGATTAGGCACTGGCGGACGTAACGTATCGCAAGGCCAATCTAGGCGTATAGCCATCGCGCAAGCATTACTTAAAAACCCTGCTATTTTAGTCCTTGATGAACCAACAGAAGGTCTCGATAATCAATCTAAGCAAGGGGTAATGCAAGCAATCATGCATGTTATGAATAACACGAGTGTACTCACAATTACGCACGATCCGGCTCTTCTTACTCAAATGGATAATGTTGTATGGCTAGAAGACGGTAAAGTAGTGGCACAAGGCTCTCACAAAGAGCTCAGTAGCGCTTATCCAGATTATGTAGCACTAACTACCCGGTTTTAATACCTCTACAGACACGTCTATAACGCCGACTTTAGGGTCGGCTATCTTTTTAAACATACTTTTTGATAAATCAATAATACGACCTCGCACATACGGGCCTCTGTCATTTATTCTTACTGTGACTGATTTATTATTAGCTAGGTTGGTAACAATTACTTTAGTACCAAAATCGAATTCTAAATGGGCAGCCGTTGCAGCTTGTTGGCTAAAGCGCTCTCCGTTGGCAGTTGTTCTCCCGTGGTATTTATCAGCATAAAAAGATGCTTTACCAACTTGTGTGATTTCCCCAGTAGATGATTTAACAATAGGCTGGCTACTACAAGCGGCTAAAGCTGAAGTAATAAAAAGAGTGACAACTAACTTAGGTAAACGCATAGGATGACTTTTATTATACAAATTAGATGCATACTAACTTGAGTTCGCTGAGTATTAACTGAATTGGGTCTAAACCATGGGCAATAAAAAACCACCTTCGATTTATCATCTAGGGTGGTTTTTTAATGCTTAAAGCAAAGCCTGTAATTACCTTACGATGCCGCGCTCTGAGTTTTTAACAAAGTCGACCATCAATTTCACAGCAGGATACTTTGCGGCATCCTCACTAAGCGATTCAATCGCTTCGTCTGCACCTAAGCTTTTACGGTAAAACGCTTTGTATGCACGTCGTACAGCCATAATTTCATCACTTTCGAAACCACGACGCTTCATGCCTTCTTTATTGATAGCTGCAGGACCTGCAGGCATACCAATGGTAGTAACAAATGGTGGTACATCTTTGTTAACACCTGAATACATACCAATAAAGGCATGTGCACCAATTTTACAAAACTGATGAACACCCGAATTACCACCAAGGATAACCCAGTCACCAACATGTACATGGCCGGCTACACTTGCGTTGTTAGCAAAAATTACGTTATCGCCAATTACCGCGTCATGTGCAACGTGGGTATAAGCCATAAACAAATTATTACTACCAATTTTAGTAACGCCTTGGTCTTGAATCGTTCCGCGGTGAATTGTGGCACATTCACGGATAACGTTGTTATCACCCATGATCAATGTAGTTGGCTCGTTATTGTATTTTTTGTCTTGGCAAGCTTCGCCTACAGACGCAAATTGAAAAATATGATTGCCAGAGCCAATAGTTGACGGCCCTTTAACAACAACGTGAGACTCAATAATACAGTTATCACCGATAACAACATCATTGCCAATATAACTATACGGACCAACTGAGACATTGTTGCCTAGTTTAGCGCCAGGTTCGATTATTGCTGTAGAATGGATCACTATTAAAACTCTCTTCTCGCACACATAATTTCGGCACTACATACTATTTTGCCGTCGACTCTAGCTTCTGCAGCAAACTTCCAAATGTTGCGACGTTCTTTTAAAAACTCAACATGAAGATGCATTGTATCGCCAGGAATTACAGGTTGTTTAAAACGTGCATTATCAACAGCTGCAAACAAATATAATTCGTTTTCGCTACGATTTTCTACTGTTTTAAAACCTAATAAACCCGTTGCTTGCGCCATTGATTCTAATATTAGCACACCAGGAAAAATTGGCTGATTTGGAAAGTGCCCAGTAAAAATTGGTTCATTTATAGAAACATTTTTAATAGCATGTAAAGACTTGCCAGGTGTAAAATCAATAACACGATCAATTAATAGCATCGGGTAACGGTGCGGTAATAAATTTAAAATTTCTTGAATATCAAGGCTATTTAATTCGTTTGCCAAAATAGCATCCTTATTAGTGTTCAACGTTATGACTTAGCCAATGCTTCAAGCGCTTTAAGACGAGATTTCATGTCTGAAAGGTTACGCAAGTGAGCAATAGTTTTACGCCATTCTTTGTTTGTTGTATGGGGCATACCAGATGAGTAAATACCTGGTTCGGTGATTGATTTTGTCACCATACTCATGCCGGTAATTATAACACCATCACATACAGACATGTGACCATTAATTGCAACCATGCCACCAATTTGACAGTTCTTGCCAATGGTAACGCTTCCTGCAAGAACAGTGCAGCCCGCAATTGCGGTGCCTGAATTAACTTCAACGTTGTGCGCTATTTGACACTGATTATCGATAATAACATTGCTATGAATGATGGTATTGTCCAGTGCACCACGATCAATTGTCGTACTAGCACCGATTTCAACTTTGTTGCCTATAATCACTGAACCAAGCTGAGGTATCTTAACCCACTGCCCGCGCTCATTTGCATAGCCAAACCCATCACTACCTACAACACTATTTGCTTGAAACAAACAATCTGAACCAATTTCAACATCGTGATAAATAGTCACACTAGGCCAAAGCTTAGTGCCAGAACCTATTTTAACACATTCGCCGATAAAACTGTTCGGACCAATTTGCGCGTTGTCACCAATCACTGCATTAGCTTCAATGACTGCGTTAGCACCAATAGCGGCGCTGTCACTAACAATCGCTGTTGGATGCACCGTAGCGCTTGGATGAATACCTGTAAATGCTGATCGTGGCGTCGTATCCATAAATTGCGCTAATTTTGCGTAACTTACATACGGATTAGCAACAATAACTTTGCTACCACTAAAGTACTCTGCATCGGCTTGGCTTACTATTACAGCGCTAGCTTGAGTGGTCTCAAGTTGCGAGCGATATTTTGAGTTCGCTAAAAATGCAATATGCCCAGAATGGGCATTTGCAAGTGTCGCTATTTTTTTTATTTCTAAAGCGCCATCACCCTGAAGTTCGGCGCCTAGAAGTTCCGCTATTTGCGAAAGCGTATAATTTTGCATAGAGTGATTATTTCTTACTAACTGCGGCTACAACTTTAGACGAAAGATCAGTTACTTCTTTAGGGTTAAAGTAAATTGTTGTGTCTTTTACTTTAACTTCGTCAAAGTCGCCGTCTTTAGCAATTTCTTCAATTGTTTTGATGATCACACCTTGAACTTTAGCAAGCTCTTGGTTTTGGCGCGCTTTGATTTCTTGCTCTAAAGGACGGCCTTGTTCAGCAAGATTTTTTTGCATGCCCTGAATTTTTTCACGTAATGTATCTTTTTGAGCTTGGCTCATAGTGGTACTTTCACGTTTAAATTTTTCAGCTTCAAAACGAATATCGCCTTGTAGCTTTTCAAGCTCTTGACGGCGCTCAGCAAACTCAGTTTGTAAAGACTGTTCAATTTTAGCCATTTGAGGTATTTGCTTGTAGATTTCTTGCATATCAACAATACCTACTTTATGTGCAAGTGCACTCGCAGAAGTACCCATCAATAACGTTGCTAGAACAGCTACTGCCGTTGATTTAAATAATTTAGTCATAAAAAACTCCTTTAAAAAGTGTTACTAATGTTAAAGCTGATGGTTTTCGTATCGTCATCTTCTTCTTTTTGCAATGGATACGCAAAACTGATCAGCATTGGACCCATTGGAGAGATCCACTGTAATGAAAGACCGGTTGACACCCTAAAGCGCATAGGGTCTGAATAGTCATCTAATTTAGCACGCTCATCAGGTGCTAAGTTTTGGAAACGGTCTACATTAAACTCTGTATCCCATACATTTGCTGCATCAACAAAGAAGCTCGTACGTACAGAGCTGGTATTTTCTTCATCTAAGAATGGCGTAGGAACAATTAGCTCCATACCTGCCACTGCTTTAGCATTACCACCAATACGGCCTTGCGGCACTAGAATATCAAATTCTGATGCGCCACCAATGCTACCGGTTGTAGTACCGTCTGCACCTGGCGTACCTGGAATAGACTGCGGTATACGCGATACAGCACGTGGTAATATTGTATTACGGTCAAAGCCACGAAGTTCCATTTCCGTTATACGGAAGTATTCTTGGAATGGAAGTGTTTGCTCATACCCGTTTGTAGAACCATAACCATTACCATAACCAAGTGCTGCACGGGTTGAGAATACCCAACGGTGGTCATTTGATATAGGCCAGTAAAAACGCGAATCGTAATTCAGTTTAAAGTACTGAAGATCTGAGTTAGGCGTTGTTGCTGTTAAGTTTAGAGTTTGACGCGAACCCGCTGTTGGGAATAAACCACGGTTAACTGTAATACGCGACCAACCAACACTCAGCTCATACTTAGTAAAGTCAAAGCCTGCATCTGGGTTGTCTGGATCTAAGAATGTTTCACGAAGTACACGCGTTTGCTCGTACTCTGCAATATCCGAAAGCTCTTCTTTAATCCAACGGGCGCCAAAGTTAACACGATTTACAGCATCAATTGGAAAACCAATATTTGTGCCTAAACCATAACTTTTTGATTTGTACTCAACAAGACTGAATTTACTTGCATCGTAGTTTCTGTAAAAGATGCTACTGCCTTGCGATACACCATCTGGCGTAAAGTATGGGTCTGTGTACGATAAGCTTAAGCTTTCAGAACCTGTAGACGTGTTAAGGTTTAAACCAATTTGGTTACCTGTGCCTAAAAAGTTAGATTCTGTTACACCAATATTAAACTGCAGACCTAAGTAAGAACCATAAGCAAGACCAGCATTAAAGCTACCCGCAGATTGCTCTTTTACAGTAAAGTCTACATCTACTTGGTCATCCACACCCGGTACAGGCACTACGTTAAAATCAACAGTTTCCATGTAAGGTAAACGTTGAATTTGCAGTTTTGAACGCTCAAGGTTTTGATTAGATAACCATGCGCCTTCAAGTTGTGTCATTTCACGACGAAGTACTTCATCAGCCGTATTTTGGTTACCGCCAACGATAATACGACGAACGTATACACGCTTACCTGGATTAACCGATAGTGTTAATTGCACTTCTTGGTTTTCGTCGTCAATTTCTGGAATTGTACGAACTTCAGCATTAGCATAACCAAACCGTGCTAAGTAGCTTTTAATAAACTCTTCAGATGAAGTAACTACAGAGCCGTTATAAAGCTCACCCGCTCTAAGGGGGATAACACTTTTAATTAAGTCTTCACGGCCAAGCAAGTCACCAATAAAGTCAAAACCTTTAACTTTATATTTTACGCCCTCAGTTAAGTTAGCTGTAACGTAAACTGATTCACGTTCAGGACTCACTGAAACTTGCGTTGAGTCGATATTAAAACGTAGATAACCACGGTCTAAATAATAACTACGAATTTTTTCTAAATCGCCTTCAATGGTTTGCTTTTGGTAGCGGTCGCTACCCATAAACTGCCACCAAGGTAAATCTTGCTGCGATTCAGCAAGTTTAAGAAGCTCTTCATTAGAAAAAAGTTCATTACCCACTAAGTTAATTTGGCGGATAGAAGCAGCATCACCTTCATCAAACTCTAATTTAAGTTTAACGCGGTTACGGGGCAGCTTAGTAATACTGATGTCTACTTTAGCGTTGTATTTACCAATACTGTGGAAAAACTCAACTAAGCCTTTTTCGATACTATCGATAACGGTTTTATCAAGTGGTTCACCTTGGCGAATATCTTGCTGATCAAGAGACTCATTAAGCTGCTCGTCTTTAATGTCTTTATTGCCTTCAAACTCAATAAAGCTGATGGTAGGACGTTCCGTTACTTTAAAAATAACGTTGTTGCCATCACGAAGTGCTTTTATGTTATCAAAGTGCCCAGAACGATAAAGTGACTTTATTGTTTTTGAAATCGTATAGTCATCAACATTATCGCCTACGTTAATAGGAATATGTGTTAGCGCTGCACCAAGTGCTACGCGCTGCAAACCTTCAACTTTCAGGTCTTCAACAATAAAGGAGTTTTGGCCTAGGGCTGCAAAACTTGCACCCAATAAACTTGTTATTGCCAAATGTTTTTTTATAGCCATTTTATTATCTTTATCCTTTACAACTGTATTACCGCATAACACCTTACTAGTGGTGCTTTACAATCGTGTTCTAATTAGTAATTTGCCACGCTGTAACTACAAACGCGATACATCATTGAACAAAGCGAAACATGTTAGAAAAATGAGCAACAAGGCACCCACTTTAAAACCAAACTCTTGTGTCTTTTCAGAGACCGGCTTTTTACGAAAAAGTTCAATTATGTAATACATTAAGTGTCCGCCATCAAGCACTGGTAAGGGTAATAAATTAAATACACCCAAGTTAACGCTTATTAAAGCTAGAAAGCTTAAAAAGGCCACTAAACCATAGCTTACGCTAGTTCCAGCGCCGACTGCAATGCCCACAGGACCACTTAAATTTTTAACCGAAACCTGGCCTGTAATTAAATTACCAATCATATCAAAACTGAGAGTAATTAAGCGCCACGTTTCTTTTGTGCCTCGCACGATACTATCGAGCGGGCCGTAATGTCTAGTCTCTACATAACCATCAGGCCATTGCTGAACAACAGGAGCAACACCTAAAAAGCCTTGCTCAATACCGTTATTATCTATGCGCCCTTTAGGGGTAACTGTAATGGCTTGTATAGTATCTTGTCTTTTTACACTAAATTGTAAAGATTTGTTAGCTGATTGCGTAATAAGATTAACTAATTGCTGCCAATTGCTTATTGTTTCACCGTTTACAGCCAAAATTGTGTCGTTAACTTGTAAATTAGCGTGTTCTGCGGCTGAGTCTTTAGTTACGGCAGCAATTGTTAAAGTTGCTTGAGGTCTAAATGGCACAATACCTAACGAACTCAGTGGTGGTACGTCTCGCTGATCAAGCTTCCACCCTTCTAAATTAAGCGTTTTAACACGTGGTTGAAGGTTTTTATCACGAACAATAACTTCAACGCTTTCTTCGCCTAAGTTAGACATAAGCGCAAACGTGGCATCTTGCCATGTCGTTATGTCATCATCACCAATTTTTATAATATGTTGAGAAGGCATAATGCCTGCCTGCTCTGCGCGACTGCCTTCGGTTATGCTGCCAACAACTGGCTTTACCGACTGCACACCTACCATATACATCACCGCAAGAGCAAAAATGGCAAACAAAAAGTTAGCCATTGGTCCCGCAGCAACAATAGCAATACGGGCTTGTACAGATTTAGCGTTAAACGACAAGTGGCGTTGATTTGCTGGTACGTCATCAACTCGCTCATCAAGCATTTTTACATATCCGCCTAATGGAATAGCGGCAATCACGTATTCGGTATTATATTTGTCATGCCATTTTAACAGTGGCTTACCAAAACCAATTGAAAAACGCAGCACTTTAACGCCCATTTTTCGTGCAACCCAAAAATGGCCATATTCATGTATGGCCACTAAAATACCAAGCGCTAAAATAAACGAGCCAAGATTCCAAAAAAAATCAAACATATTAATGCGCCACTTTTGTTATAAATTCTGAAGCGCTAATACGCGCTAATTTATCACACTCTAAAATTTCATCTAGGCTTTGCACATTGGTGTAAGTTGCAGCTTCTAGCGTCTGTGCATTTATTTTGTATATATCGGTAAAACCAATTTTACCGTTTAAGAATGCGCCCACAGCTATTTCATTTGCTGCATTAACCGTTGTTGTCGCACCCTGCCCTGCACTACACGCATCAATCGCTAATTGTAAATTTGGGTAACGAGAAAAATCAGGTTTAGTAAACGAAAAATCACAAATATCAGAGAAGTTTAACGGTTTAACACCCGCATTAATTCGCTCAGGATATGCAAGTGCATGGGCAATTGGTGTACGCATATCGGGGTTACCCATTTGCGCTAAAATAGAACCATCGTGGTACTGCACCATTGAATGAATAATACTTTGCGGATGAATAACCACATCAATATCACTCGCATCACAATTAAATAACCACTTAGCTTCAATAAACTCTAAGCCTTTATTCATCATAGTTGCGGAATCTACTGATATTTTTTGACCCATCGACCAATTAGGGTGCGCTACCGCTTCACTTACAGTTACATCTTTCAATGTGTTTATATCGCGCGTTAAAAATGGCCCACCAGAGCCGGTAAGCAAAATTTTACTTACGCCATGTTGCTGTAGTTTTTGATCGCCTTTGGCATTTTGTAACGAAGAAGGTAGGCATTGAAAAATTGCATTATGTTCGCTGTCTATTGGCAGCAAAGTGGCTTTATGTTGTTTAACTTTGTCAATAAACAACTGACCTGACATAACTAAAGATTCTTTATTAGCAAGCAGTACTTTTTTACCTGCTTCAACAGCACTTAATGTCGGCAGTAAACCCGCTGCACCTACAATTGCCGACATTACAATGTCAACATCAGGATGAGCGCATAAGTCACTCATTGCTTGCTCACCGTGCATAACAAGAGTTTGGCACTGGGTGTTAGCTAAATAAGCAGATAACTGCTCTGCGGCCTGCTGGTTAGCCATAATTGCATAAAGCGGCTCATGCTCAATACACAACTCCGCCATTTTTTTTGCATTTTGTCCTGCAGCCAAAACAAAAACATCAAATAACTCTTTATTGCGCGATACAACATCAAGTGTACTTAAACCAATTGAGCCTGTTGCGCCTAAAATAACCAGCAATTGCTTTTGGCTCATAAACTAAGAGTCCACGCATAGCACATAACAAACATTGGAGCAGCAGCCGTTAGGCTGTCAATTCTATCTAAAATACCGCCGTGCCCTGGTAAGCATCGACCGCTATCTTTTAAACCAGCTTCGCGTTTAAACATACTTTCCAGTAAATCACCTACCGCAGAAAACAAAGCAATAAATGCTGTCATTATCGCGTACACAGGCCATACAACTAAATCAACATCGGTAAAGTGGCAAAATGCTAATACAAAAATAATAGAAGCAACTACACCGCCTGCTAACCCTTCAATTGTTTTATTAGGGCTTACTTTAGGCATTAATTTATGTTTACCAAAACTCTTACCTGTAAAGTAAGCACCCACATCGGCGCTCCATACAATACCAAGTACGACTAAAATTAGAACTGAACCAAAATGAGTTGATTCAAGGTACTGCGCGCTACGTAATGTATTTAGTGCAAGCCATAACGGTACAAGCGTTAATAAACCTGCAATGCCGCGCATAACTAAGCCTTCATTCCACGCTTTAGCCATTTCTGGGTAGCGCCAAATTAGATAACTAGCAACAATCCACCAAGCAAACGAAAGCGTAAATAAATAATTTGCATCACCTACTAGCTTGCCATTTTCCCATAATGATTCAATAGGCCAATGTAAATTAAGCAGGCCAAGTAAGGCTGCAATCAACACAACAAAGGCGCCACGTTTGAGCTTGTTACATAAGCCCATAAATGCAGACCATTCCCATGCGCCTAATAATACGATTGCACCAGCAAAGTAACTAAATAACGTAAGCGGTGTATAAAAAACCAAAGCCAATGCTGATGGTGCAAGCACAAGTGAGGTTAAAATTCGTTGTTTTAACAAAATGTGACCCTTATTCTATTTAGGTTTGAGCGAGTAATTGTTTTATTTGTTCGCCCGTACAACCAAAACGTCGCTCTCTGGCAACGTAACACGCAATGGCCTCAGCAAATGCTGCTTCATTAAAATCAGGCCAAAGTGTCTCGGTAAAGTAAAGTTCTGCATAAGCAACTTGCCATAGTAAAAAATTACTAATACGAACATCGCCACCAGTGCGAATAAGCAAATCAGGTTCTGCCTGATCTGCCATGCTCATATGCTGTGCTAAGCGCTCTTCTGTAATATCTTCTGCGTTGAGTGTGCCCTGCGCAACTTGCAAAGCAAGTTGTTTAGCCGCATTGGCAACATCCCAACGACCACCATAATTGGCTGCAACATTTAAACACAGCCCGGTGTTATTTTCAGTCAGCTTATGCGCAGCGTCTACCTTGCTACGTAATCCTTCAGAAAATCGTGATAAGTCTCCAATAATGGTCAGTTTTACATTGTTTTTATGAAGCTTTTTAACTTCCTTTGTTAAAACAAATAAGAAAAGCTCCATTAAAGTGTTTACTTCGTCTTCAGGGCGGCGCCAGTTTTCACTACTAAAAGCAAATAAGGTTAACGATTGTATCCCTAATTTAGTACAAAACTGAACAGATTGACGAACTGCGTCTACGCCTTTTTTATGCCCATACACACGAGGTCTATTTCTAGCTTGCGCCCAACGTCCGTTCCCATCCATGATGATAGCAACATGTTTGGGTAAACATTGCTGTGAAATTGTGTCAGCATCTAGAACCATAAATATCGAGTATTCCATAAAAAAACGCCGCCTAGTATACCCTAGACGACGTTTCAAAACTAATAATTTTAGTTGCTTAGATTTCCATCAATTCTGTTTCTTTAGCTGCTAATAAAGTATCCATTTCTTTAATAAACTTATCAGTAAGCTTTTGAATCGCATCATCTGATTGACGCGCTTCATCTTCAGATATGTCTTTATCTTTTAATAAACCCTTTACATCGCCATTAGCATCACGACGAATGTTACGAATAGCAACACGACCGCCTTCAACTTCAGCACGTACAATTTTGATTAGGTCTTTACGACGCTCTTCTGTAAGTGGAGGAAGTGGTACACGAATAACAGTACCTGCCGACATAGGGTTTAAACCTAAATCAGACGCCATAATTGCTTTTTCAACAGCTTGCGCTAAAGACTTATCAAATACACCAATAGCCAGTGTACGAGAATCTTCAATTGTTACATTAGCAACTTGGTTTAAAGGCGTTGGTGCTCCGTAGTACGACACCATAATGCCATCTAAAATTGCAGGATGTGCACGGCCAGTACGAATTTTAGATAATTGGCTACCTAGTGCTGTTACACTTTTTTGCATGCGCGCTTGCGCGTCTTTTTGAATATCGTTAATCACGGTGTAATCCTAATTATTTGATTATTTCATCTGAGGCTTGTGAAGAAATAAGTGTTCCTTCTTCTTCACCCATAATTACGCGTTTTAGCGCGCCTGATTTATTCATGTTAAATACGCTCAATGGCATATTGTGATCGCGGGCTAAAGTAAATGCCGCTAAATCCATAACTTTTAATTCTTTTTCAATGATTTCATTGTAGCTTAAATGGCTGTAAAGCGTTGCTTCTGGGTTCTTAACAGGGTCATCACTGTATACGCCATCAACTTTAGTCGCTTTAATTACTGTATCTGCTTCAATTTCGATACCGCGTAAACATGCTGCAGAATCGGTAGTAAAAAATGGATTACCTGTACCCGCTGCAAAAATAACAACGCGGCCAGTTTTCAATAAACTAATTGCTTCAGCCCAGTTATAAGCGTCACATACACCATTAAGCGGAATAGCCGACATCAAACGACAATTTACAAATGCACGGTGTAGCGCATCACGCATTGCAAGGCCGTTCATAACCGTTGCAAGCATGCCCATGTGATCGCCCACTACGCGATTCATACCTGCTTCTGCAAGTGACCCACCGCGTAAAAAGTTACCTCCACCAATAACTAAACCCACTTCTACGTCGAGCTCAACTAGCTCTTTAATTTCTTGTGCCATACGGTCTAAAACTTTAGGGTCGATGCCGAAGCCTTCGTCTCCCATTAAAGCTTCACCACTTAATTTGAGAAGAACACGTCTAAAAATAGGTTTGCGATTGATAGTCATAGTATTGGGGCCAACTTTTATTGAATTATGGATAAAAAATAACCGCGCTTATGTTAAACATAAAAGCGCGGTTATTTTAAAGAATTTCTAGCTGCGAAGCAAAACCAAATAGTACTTTAATTGCATCTAATTTCCTTTTGCATCACAAATAGTAATCTTACTTAGCTTTAGCAGCAGCGATTTGAGCAGCAACTTCAGCAGCAAAATCTTCTTCTTTCTTCTCGATACCTTCACCAACTTCTACACGTACGAAGCTAGTAACTGTTGCGTTTTTCTCTTTAAGAATATCGCCAACAGATTTTTTAGGCTCCATGATGAAAGCTTGACCAGTAAGAGAAACCTCACCAGTGAATTTTTTCATACGGCCAACAACCATCTTCTCAGCGATTTCAGCAGGCTTGCCTTCATTCATCGCGATTTCGATTTGTACTTGCTTTTCTTTTTCAACAACGTCAGCAGGTACATCTGAAGGTGTTAGGTATTCAGGGCTAGATGCAGCAACGTGCATTGCAACGTGCTTAAGTGTTTCTTCATCAGCAACACCTGCAACAACAACACCGATACGATCGCCATGACGGTACTCGACTAGGTTTTCACCAGTTACGTACTGTAAACGACGTACATTGATGTTTTCGCCAATTTTAGTAACTAGCTCAACACGGTCTTCTTCAAACTTAGCTTGTAAGTCTTCGATAGAGATAGTGTCAGCAATTGCAGCGTCAGCAACTTTATTAGCAAATGCTAAGAAGCTTACGTCTTTTGCAACGAAATCTGTTTGACAGTTAACTTCTACTAGCACTGCAACACCAGCGTTTTGCTTGATGATGATAGTACCTTCAGCAGCAATGTTACCTGCTTTTTTAGCAGCTTTAGCAGCGCCACTTTTACGCATATTTTCAATCGCTAACTCGATGTCGCCATCAGTCTCAGTTAACGCTTTTTTACAATCCATCATGCCAGCGCCTGTGCGCTCGCGTAATTCTTTAACTAGGGCAGTAGTTACAGCCATTAGTAAATCCTCAAATCTGAAATCAGGTTAGATAAGCGGGTTACCCGCTCGACAAGAATAGCAAGTCTTCACCTTAAAAAGATGAAGACTTGATGACAGCTAATTACTCAGCTTCAACGAAATCGTCTTTCTCAGCTTGAGCAACGATGTTATTCTCGCGACCTTCAGTAATAGCAGCTGCAACAGCGCTAGTGTAAAGGCTTACAGCACGGATAGCATCATCATTACCTGGAACGATGTAATCAACACCGTCTGGGTTAGAGTTAGTATCAACGATTGCAACAACAGGAATACCTAGGTTGTTTGCTTCACGGATAGCAATGTGCTCGTGGTCAGCATCGATAACGAAAAGCGCGTCTGGAAGACCGCCCATGTTTTTGATACCACCAAGGCTCTTTTCAAGCTTTTCCATTTCGCGGTTAAGCATTAACGTTTCTTTCTTAGTTAACTTCTCGAAAGTTCCGTCTTGGCTTTGTGCTTCAAGGTCTTTAAGACGCTTGATTGATTGACGTACAGTTTTCCAGTTAGTCAACATACCACCTAACCAACGGTGATTTACGAAGAACTGGTCGCTTTCTAAAGCAGCTGATTTAACTGCGTCGCTTGCTGCGCGCTTAGTACCAACGAAAAGAACTTTACCTTTGTTTGCTGCAGCACTTGATAAAAACTTAAGTGCGTCGTTGAACATTGGTACAGTTTGCTCAAGGTTGATGATATGTACACGGTTACGTGTGCCGAAGATGAAAGGCTTCATCTTAGGGTTCCAGTAACGTGCTTGGTGACCAAAGTGAACACCAGCTTGAAGCATATCGCGCATTGAAACGTTTGCCATTTTATAGATCCTCTATAGTTGTTTAGGGTTAGGCCTCCACATATCCCATAGCACCAACACCGAAGTAATTAAACTTCAAATGCACCCAAGTGTATGTGACGATACGTGTGTGTGTTAAAATAAAATTGTGTTTGCCTTAAATACAAAAAATCATTTAAGAATTTATTTGTAAAAAGACGGCGCGCTTTATACCATATTAAAATTAAATACTCAACGTCGCGTGCAAAATTTGTTCGGCGATAAATGTTAAAAACTCAACTTTGGAGCCTCAATGAGCGCTATTATCAAGACCCCTGAAGAAATAGAGAAAATGCGCGTAGCTGGGCGCTTAGCGGCCGATGTACTTGAAATGATCGGCCCTCATGTAGTGCCAGGTGTTACCACCGATGAGCTAAATACACTTTGCCATGATTATATTGTTAATGTGCAACAAGCAATCCCTGCTCCGTTAAATTATCATGGTTTTCCAAAATCAGTTTGTACGTCAGTTAATCATGTTATTTGCCACGGAATTCCAAATGACAAAGCATTAAAAGAAGGCGACAGTGTAAATATCGACGTAACTGTCATTAAAGATGGTTACCACGGCGACACATCTAAAATGTTCCACGTTGGTACACCAAACATTCAAGGCAAACGTCTTGCAGAAGTAACGCAAGAAAGCTTATACCTTGCTATTAAAATGGTAAAACCAGGTGTGCGCTTGGGTGATATTGGCTCAGCAATTCAAAAATATGCAGAAAGCTTTAACTACTCAATTGTACGTGAGTATTGCGGCCACGGTATTGGCGCAGGATTTCATGAAGAACCACAAATAATGCATTACGGTAAAGCCGGTACTGGCGAAGCCTTAAAAGCAGGTATGTGTTTAACTATTGAACCTATGGTTAATGCGGGTAAACGCCAATGTAAGCTTCTTAAAGATGATTGGACAGTAGTAACACGCGACCGTAGTTTGTCTGCGCAGTGGGAACATACTTTATTAGTGACTGAAAATGGTGTTGAAATTTTAACGCTACGATCAGATGATACAATCGACAGGATCATAGAACACTAATAATAAATAAGAAATTAGGAGCCAGCCCACGTGGCATTACCCAACAAAGTAAAAAAGTTGCTTAGCGATGCTGAGCAACTTAGTGATTATCGCGATTGTTCTAGCTATTTTTATAAATGGTTACATAACGAATTTTCTAAACAACCGGTTGGGAATTTAATTAATGCCCGGGCTGAGTTTATTGACCGCCTACTCATTAAGCTTTTTCATGTTTACGACTTAGCACGCGAACCTGATTTAGCATTAATAGCGGTAGGCGGATACGGACGTGGTGAGCTACATCCCTACTCCGACATCGACTTTTTATTGCTTGTAACTAAACCGCCAAGCGAAGAAATATGCGAAAAAATAGGCCAGTTTGTCACCATGCTATGGGATCTCAACTTAGAGATTGGCCACAGCGTGCGTACGATAGAACAAGCCATTGAGCAAAAACGTGAAGACGTTACTTTTGCCACCAGCTTGCTTGAAAGCCGCCTTATTTTTGGTAACCACATTGAGTTTGAAAAACTCAAAATGCATATTCTTGAAACACCCGTATGGCGCTCAGGTGAATTTTTCACTGCCAAAGTTCAAGAACAAAACTTACGCCACAGAAAGTGCCACGGCACCGCGTATAATCTTGAGCCAAACATTAAAGAAAACCCCGGTGGTCTGCGCGACTTACAAACCATTATTTGGGTGGCAAAAAAGCACTTTAGAACCGAGACCCTGCAAGAGTTAATAAGCCATGGATACTTAACTCACGAAGAATTTCAAGAGCTTTCTGAGTGCCTAGAAAACCTATGGAACATTCGCTTTGCACTGCATTTAGCTGCGGGTCGAGCTGAAAACCGCTTATTGTTTGATCATCAACCGCAAGCCGCCGAAATTTTAGGTTTTGGTAGCGACGGAAAAGCGTCTGTTGAGCGTATGATGAAACGCTTGTTTAGAATAATGAGCCGCGTGCGCGAACTTAACCAAATGCTACTTTCATACTTTGAACAAAGCATAATGCCCGAAAGTAGTTCTGTGGTAGCAATAGAACTCGACAGAAACTTTGAGCAAGTAGGTCATCAAATACGCGTAAAAGATCCATCCGTATTTTTTAGACGTGACCAACTCTTTGTATTGTTTGAGCATATAGCCGATAACCCAGCAATAACGCATATTTACCCAAGTACTATTCGTACTATTCGCCAAGTGCGCCGTCGTTTATTGGGTGACTTACAAGATTATGCAGCCTGTCGTGAAGCCTTTTTACGCCTTGTTAAACACCCTAACGGCATGGGCCGCGCGTTTACGCTTATGCACAAGCACGGCATGCTTGCCGCCTACTTACCGCAGTGGCGTAATATATTTGGGCAAATGCAGTTTGATTTGTTTCACGCTTACACCGTAGATGAGCACACCCACAAATTAATCAAAAATATTTACGAATATTTTGATAAAACAGGCATTAGCGAGTTTCCTATTTGTAGTGAAATAGTCACTCGAATGGATAAACCAGAGCTACTTTATTTAGCCGGTATATTTCACGACATTGCTAAAGGCCGAGGTGGTGACCACTCAGAACTTGGCGCTGTTGATGCAATAGCATTTGCTAAATTACATGGTTTTGCGTCATCAGATGGAAAACTAATAGCATGGCTTGTTAGTAATCATTTACTTATGTCGGTTACCTCACAGCGTAAAGATATTAACGACCCTGCTGTAATAAAAGACTTCGCTACGCGCGTTAAAACAGAGCGCCAACTCGACTACTTATATTGTTTAACCGTTGCCGACATACGTGCAACCAACGACAACTTGTGGAACGATTGGAAAAACACCCTACTGCGTGAGCTATACTTACACACGCAGCGCGCTTTGCGCCTAGGGCTCGAAAACCCAATGGATCAACGCGACCAAATTCGCGATAAAAAGCACCAAGCTAAACAACGCTTAATAAATCTGGGTTATGCCGAGGAAAAAATTGATTTAATTTGGAGCCGCTTTAAAGCTAACTACTTTACCGCCTTTAGCGAACAGCAAATATCATGGCAAAGTGAGCACTTATTAAGTAGCACAGACTTAAGCCAGCCAAGTGTTATTGTATCTAACAAAGCTATGCATGGTGGCACACAAGTATTTGTATACAGCCCCTACTCTGGCCCACTGTTTGCAAGATTAGTAAGTGTAATTGGCTCCAAAAAAGCACAAATACAACATGCGCAAGTACTGACCACTAAAGATGGTTACGTCTTGTTTAGCTTTGTAATACTTGAAGTAAGTGGTGACCCTATTGCAAGTGGTCGAGCACAATCAATTAAACGCGGGCTTGAGCAAGCACTGAGCGATCCACGTAAAAAGATTCGCTTTAAAAAGAGCCGCTCTCAACGTTTTAAAGATTTTAATATTAAACCTAAAATTGTGTTGCGCCCACATGCACGCAAAGACCGCAGCTTAATAGAAATTCAAGCCGTCGATATACAAGGTTTACTAACCAAAATAGCCGAAGTTTTCCAAGCGCATTTACTACACATTCACGCTGCCCGTATTACAACGGTAGGTGAACGTGCCGAGGATTTCTTTGTTGTATCAAATAACGAATACCAAGCGCTGACTGATGAAGAGCAAGCAAAAATTCATCAGGCATTACGTAAAAAATTCAACGCCGAAACGCAATAGAGGACACACATGTCAGATTTAAAAACGATGATCGAAAACGCATGGGACAACCGCGATAGCATTAGCCCAAGTACAGTATCAAGTGACGTAAAACAAGCTATTATCGACGCACTTGATTTACTTGATAGCGGCGCAGCACGCGTTGCTGAAAAAATATCAGGTGAATGGGTTGTACACCAGTGGCTTAAAAAAGCAGTGTTACTGTCGTTTCGTATTCGCGACAACCAACCAATGAACGACGGCGTAAACCAGTTTTACGACAAAGTACCGCTTAAATTTAGCGACTACACGCCAGAGCAGTTTCAGCAAGGCGGTATGCGCGTAGTACCAAACGCTGTAGCACGTAAAGGCAGCTTTGTAGGTAAAAACGTTGTACTTATGCCATCGTACGTAAACATTGGCGCATACGTTGACGACGGCACCATGGTTGATACATGGGCGACTGTAGGCTCGTGTGCACAAATTGGTAAGAACGTACATTTATCAGGTGGCGTTGGCATAGGCGGTGTTTTAGAGCCGCTACAAGCTAACCCAACTATCATTGAAGACAACTGCTTTATTGGCGCTCGTTCTGAAATTGTTGAAGGCGTAATTGTTGAAGAAGGCGCGGTAATTTCAATGGGCGTTTACATCAGCCAAAGTACCCGTATTTATGATCGCGAAACTGGCGAAATTCATTACGGCCGCGTACCTGCAGGCGCGGTAGTTGTGCCAGGCGCACTACCGTCAAAAGACGGCACTCACAGCCTATACGCTGCAATCATCGTGAAAAAAGTAGATAAGCAAACACGTGAAAAAGTAGGCATAAACGCCCTATTACGCTCAATTGATGATTAAAAGAAGCGATAAGCTTTTAGCTGCAAGCCCTAAGCTGATTGGTGTTAAACGTAGGTTGGGTTGAGTGAAACGATACCCAACAACACATAAAAGTTAAGTATTTTAGCTAAACTTTAATTGTATATAAAAAGCTCTAAGCCCTTTGGGTTTAGAGCTTTTTTATAATTTTATTTATGACTTGTATCATTCGATAACCCTTGAATAGTCTCCAAAATATCAAGTACTCTTACTCTTAATTGAGCATTTTTATCAACATTTCCAAGTGATTGATCAAACTCTACAGATTTTTTTGCCTGCGCTATCATGTTAAATTTTTCATTTGAATCAAAGTTCATACTCGGAGGGGCTCGTAAAGCTAAGCTTTCATTTGAAGTAATTAGTCCACCCTCGTGTAGTTCAGTAACCATACTTGTTAACTCATTATATGACATATTGCTCGGATCAAATTTATTCGCTATTTCCTTCCATGTATTTTCAGCATTTAGCGCAGCTGGACTAATTGTTACTTTATCAGCTAAATCTTTATTTTTAATAGAAGTGCTTGTATTGGTAATTAGCGTAGGCGTATTACTTTCTGTTTGATAAATACGGCTAGCTTGATTGCTGCTATTAATTAACATGCCAAATCCTCGATTAAATATGCTTTCATAGAAAAAATGCAAAAAACAAGCCAATAATTTTCTTAAAAAACCTCGACATTGAAGTAATTATCACAGGTAAATAGGAAAAATTTTGCCACTTAAAAATAATGATGGCAAAAGTGAGGTCGTTTCTAAAATTAAGCCAACAACTCCTTAGCATCTAAGAAAAATACGAACCAATAGCTCATCGACAACTAACTCTCCCAAAAACCAAAAAAGCACTTATAAAAATAAGCGCTTTTGTTGGTTTGCTCAATTAATGTGGTTTACAGCGCGTTAAATACGTCGTCTGTTTTAGCTGCGCAAATAAAGTCGTTTTTGTGTAAGCCTTTAATTGAATGGCTCCACCATGTAACCGTTACTTTGCCCCACTCGGTTAATAAACCTGGGTGATGGCCTTCCTCTTCTGCCATGTCGCCTACTTTGTTAGTAAACGCGATAGCCTGTTTGAAGTTTTTAAATTTATAAACACGCTCAAGCTGCATAATGCCGTCGCGTACTTCTGGTACCCAGTCTGGGATTTTAGTAATTAATTGTGCTAACTCTTCGTCAGATACTTTTGGCGCATCTACATGACAGGCTTCGCATTTTTGTGCACTTAATGAAGACATTCTAAATCCTTACTTTTAGCTTTTTTAGCATTAATATTTAACTGGCTAATTTTTCTTTTGGTGGAAATTTTGGGTCGTGCAAACCAAGCTCTTTAGCTCGCTCAACCAAAGTCATAATATCCATTTGCGATATATCAAACAGATCATGAATCGAATTTATGGTGTAGTACTGTGGTTGCATAATATCAATACGGTACGGCGTACGCAGTACATCAAGCACATTCATTGGGCTGATTTCTGGCGTATTTGAGTATACGTACTGAGTTTCACCTGGGCTTGATAAAATGCCGCCGCCGTAAATACGCAGACCGTCTTCGGTTTGCATTAAACCAAATTCAACCGTAAACCAGTATATACGCGCAAGGTATACACGGTCCTTTTTCTGCGCTGCGTAACCTAATTGCCCGTACTTGTGTGTAAACTCGGCAAAGTCAGGATTAGTTAGCATGGCGCAATGGCCAAATATTTCATGAAAAATATCTGGCTCTTGTAGGTAGTCAAATTCTTCGCGGCTACGAATAAATGTAGCTACCGGAAATTGCTTGTTTGCCAGTAATCTAAAAAACTCATCAAAGTCGATAAGCGCAGGTACTGGTGCAACTTGCCACCCGGTAGTGGCTAACAATACTTCGTTTAGTTCGCTTAACTGCGGGATGCGATCGTGCGGCAGGTTAATCTTTTTTAACCCTTGCATATACTCGTTACAGGCTTTGCCTTCAATGCACTCAAGTTGGCGCGCTACAAGCTCAGACCAAATTTTATTTTCTTCATCACTCCAGTGTATAACACCATTTTCGTCTGGTGTTTTGGATGTGTATTTACTTGCTTTAGCCATAAGTACCTTCTTGGGTGTGAGCCCTAAATCGGTGTCAGTGTGATACTCAAACCTATTGAATATCGAATGACCCCATACTATGCAAAAGTGAAGAAAAGTTTAATAGACAGGCTAACATCAGTATTTGGCGCGATCACCTCAATCGTAAAGCTAAAATTACACCTGTGACACAATAAAAATACAGACCTTTAAATAAAGGCCTGCGGCTTATTTTTATGTGTATACAATTAATTACACCTAACCAATTTTAGTAAAAGCTTGGTTTAAATCACTAATAATGTCGTTAACATCTTCAAGCCCAACCGAGAGTCTGATCAGCCCATCACTTATTCCAGCGGCGGCTCGCTCCTCTGGCGTATAAGGCGAGTGAGTCATAGATGCAGGATGTTGAATCAGTGTTTCAGCGTCGCCTAGGCTTACTGCAAGTGTACAAAGTTTCATACTATCAATAAATTGTGCGCCATCTTGTAGCGTGCCTTTTATTTCAAACGCAATAACACCACCAGCAGCTTTCATTTGGTTACCAATAAACTTATAACCTGGGTGCGATTTTAGCCCCGGGTAATATACGGTGCTTACTTGTGGGTGCGCTTCTAGATATTCGGCTATTGTTTGTGCACTTTGACAGTGGCGCTCTATTCTAATAGCGAGTGTTTTTAGGCCTCGATTAATTAGCCATGCATCGTGCGGGCTTATAGTTGCACCAATGTCTTTTAATACGGTCATTTTAATGTGTGTTATGTGCTCAAGCGATCCACATACAATACCGGCAACTACGTCTCCGTGGCCGTTTAAGTACTTGGTCGCACTGTGCATTATTATATCAATGCCGTATTTTTTAGGCGATTGCAGTAGCGGCGTTAAAAAGGTGTTGTCGACCACACTAATTAAGTTGTGCTCTTTAGCAACTGCGCCAATGAGTGCCAAATCAATAACCGCCATAGTGGGATTAATTGGCGTTTCTACAAATATCATTTTTGAATTAGGTTTGATGGAAGCGCGTAGTTCGTCCTCGTTGGTCATATCAACAAAAGTGACTTCGATTCCCCAGCGCGGCAACATATGCGAGAAAAACGCAAAGGTACAACCATACAAAGCACTTGAGGCAACAAGGTGATCTCCCTGCGATAAAAAGCTCAGTACTGAGGCTGATACAGCCCCCATACCTGTTGCGGTTGCAGCAGCTGCTTCACAGCTCTCTAGTTGAGCAACTTTTTGCTCAAGCTCTGTAGTTGTGGGGTTTCCTAAACGCGTATAAATATAGCCTGGTTCGTCGCCTGCAAAACGCGCAGCACCTTGTGCGGCATTTTCAAAATGAAAGGTAGAGGTTTGATACAAAGGAGAAGTGAGTGCGCCGTGCGGGTCGTTTGCTTTTTGTGGTCCGTGAATACACTGGGTGTTTATATGATGCTTGCTCATTGTAGGCTCATTTTTTGATTATTATGTTTTTGCGATTCAACAATCAAAACGTATGCGCTTACAAACAGCAAGCATGCCGGATGCTCAGATGGCTATTTGTGTAAAAACCGTGCAGCGCACATTTGTACACAAATATTGCCATTGCTAATCTAGTATGTTGGTTCCGCCTTTTTACGGCTCATAATTTTACCTGCGATGCTTTGCACAGTGCCTTTTAACAAGCTGCGCTTGTTTTCAAGCCTAGGTAATGGGCGGCTAAGCTCCATTGCTTTGTAACCAATACGCGCTGTAAAAATACCGGCGCTTACGCCCTGCGCAGCCCGCCCCGAAAGCTTACCTAAAAGCTCAGCACTTAGTGCAGTTGCAGCAAGGTCAGATACAAGCTCAGCACTGCCTACAAACATTACTTGCCTTATTAGCATGCGGTATAACTTTATACGGCTCGCGTAGCCAAAACCAATGCCATAAATTTTACCAATTTGTTCTATTAACTTAGTACCGCGCCAAAGCACGGCCATCATATCCACCAGCGCAAGTGGGCTTAGGGCAACTAGCAGTGCAGATTCAGTCGCAAAACGATTTATAAGCTTTTTAGCTTTGGTGTCTTGAGTTACTAATAAACTGTTGGCGTACAGTGTCATTATTTCTTTGTCGCTGTGATGCATCGATACTTGGTTTTTAAAGGTTTCAAAGTTATCAAGCTCTTGGTGTTTATTGAGCTTTTCGAGCCATGGTAATGCACCACCTACTTGCTCGCTATTTAAAAGCCTGTCGGCTTCAACTCGGTGCAATTGGTTACGCTTTAAACTGCGCAGCATTCGGTACTCTCGCCACAATAAGCGCCCTATTAGCAGTACGCCACTTATAACCGCAGTTAAATAAACACTGCCTAAAATAATTGACTGCTCGAAAGCAAACACTAACGAGTACGCAAACTCTAAAAGCACCAGTACTATAAAACTAAGAGCAAAAACACCTTTAAGCGTTTGCCACTTTGACTTTTTGTACACAGGTTCCAGATCTATTTCGGGCTCTAGTGCTTCATCTTCAAGTTCTTCGTAATCACTTTGCCCGTGCTGAATAATTTTTGCAGGTGCTAAAACGGGTTCGTTTTGTTCAATGCTTTGCGTATCTATGCGACGCCCTGCTTGAAATGTTTGGTTTGACTCACTCATGTTAATTTGTCTCCTAGCAGGTACTGCATGACATGATCTAATCGAATATGTTTTAGTTGTTTATCGGGGCTCGGTATTGGAGAAAACGATAAAAACTCAAATCCCTGTGCTGGCCACTCACTTTTATTAAGCATCCGCGAGGGAGGTTGCGGCGGTAAATAGGTAAGCCAATCAGGCTCGTGTAATGGTTTACCGTAAATACAGTCAAGCGTTTGGCCTTTGTCAGTAATTTGGCGCGGCTGCGTTGCTGTAATTGACGACATGGCCATAGTTTCTATTTGCACACCATCAAACTTTAAATGATTACTTTGCTCATGCACGAGCGAATCAAGTAGCAGTGCTAAATCTTTATGGTGTTTTGCACTTATGTGATCTGACTTATTAGCTGCAAATAATATTTTATCTATGTTTGGTTTAAATAAACGTTTAAAAAAGCCTGATTCACCATAATTAAAGTGTGCGAGTAATTGGTTTATTACACTGCTTTGCTCTTGAAGGGTTTCGTGCCCTTCGTTTAATGCACTAAGTACATCTACAAGTACGATTTGGCGATCAAAGTGCCTAAAATGCTCATTATAAAATGGTTTTACAACTTCTTTTATATAGGCGTTAAAGCGCTTAATTAAATGCGCTAAATTAGAACCCGCAACGACATCGTCGCTATTTACTTCGCCCGATACCGGAAAAAACAATAACAATGGCGCCCCTTGTAAGTCGCCAGGCATAAGCATGCGCCCTGGTTGTAGCATGGCAAGTTTGGTGTCTTTTTTAAGCCCTACTAACATGCTTTGATAAAGCTGAGCAATATGAGCCAGTGCGTTTTCATCTACAGGTGCATTTAAATCAAGTTGCTCAACGGCTGCTAGAAAATCACTTGATGTATTTACACGCGAAGGCTGAGTTAATAACGGATATTGCTGCTCGCACCATTGAGAATAGCTTTGCTCAAGCATAGGTAAATCAAGGAGCCATTCACCTGGGTAGTCAATAATATCTAAATAAAGTGTTGATTGCGGCGAAAAGTGGCCACGCAGCCCCGCATTACTTTGATACTTGATTGCCAAACGTAGTGTATTAATTCGCTCGGTTGATGCAGGCCATGTGGGCATCCCATCGCTGGGTAATAATGAATTTAGCGCGCGCGTATAATTAAATGTAGGGACTTTTAACGCCTCTTGCGGCACAACTTTAGTGGCAACATGGCGGTGCTCGCGCATTACATCAAAAAAAGGTAAGTTTTTATCGTCCGCTTGGGTTGTTAAGTGCTTAACAAGCGCGGTAATAAAGGCTGTTTTACCACTACCACTTAGGCCAGTTACGGCAAGTTTTACGTGTTGGTCTAAACTGCGATGAAGGGCTTTTTGTGCTTTGCCTTTAATGCTTTTAAAGGTCTTTTTTGCAAATGATTGGCTCATAAAGTGTCTTGCACCTAATTTGCCGTAATTTATCACGTTGCAAATAAGGTGCTATTAAATCCTTTAAAGTTTGTTAATTTCACGGCTCACCGTAAACTCGCTTGAAGTTACATGGCGCTCCATATCTTGAAGGCGAGTATCTACACGCGTTAAACGCTCTTTTAAATCTTGCAATGCGCGGCGCGGTGGCTCGCCCTTTTGCCATACTTTAAATTTTACTTCTAGCGGATCGTCAGTTTTAGTTGAGCTTTTTGTTTGCGCTGTTGCGGGCTCTTTTTTATCTAAAATAAACCAGGCTGCAATATACGCTACCACAAATAATGGGCCACCCGTTAGCAGTACCGCACTAACAAATATAATGCGAACTAACCATAACTCCATATTAAAGTAGTCACTTAATCCCGCACATACTCCAGCTATTTTACCGCGTTGTGGGTCTCTTAATAATTCGCGTTTGGCACTCATACTTTGCGTCTCCATTGTGGTGACTCTTGATCAAGCAATGCTTCTAGCGTTTCTACCCTATCTGCCATTTTTTCAGCTTTGTGTGCAAGCTCAAGTAATTGACGATGTTCGTGTTCACTTAAACCTTGGCTTACTTGTTTTTTGCTACGGTAGTGCAAAATTAGCCACAGCGGGGCAACAAAAATCATAAACATAACAAATGGAACAATTATTACCTCTGAATCAAACATAATTCTCTCCTGACAATCCGTTTTGATGTTTTTAAGCAGTGGGGCACTTTAAGTACCCCTTTATAAGTTATTTATCAGCTAGCTTCTTTTTAAGTTCGGCTAGCTCATCATCTATCTTTTCATTTTTTTGTAGATTAGCAATTTCGTCCGCTAACGTCTTTTTACCTAAATCGTACGACTCAATTTGAGATTCTAGTCCATCAATTTTGGTTTCGTAACGTTCAAAGCGGTTAAGTGCGTCTTCTACTTTTGAGCTATCAAGTGTATTTTTCACTTCAAGGCGCGACTCAGCCGAACGTTGGCGAAGTATAATCGCTTTTTGACGAGATTTAGCATCTGCTAGCTTTTCTTGTAGCGTCGTTACTTCTTGCTGTAATTTCTCAATATGAGACTCTACATGTTCAAGTTCGCTCGCGACTGAAGCAACTGCATCTGCCGACTTTTGCTTTTCAAGTAAGGCTGAACGCGCTAAATCGTCGCGGTCTTTACTTAAAGCCAGTTCGGCTTTATCTTGCCAATCACTTACCTGCGCTTTAAGTGTATCTAAGCGGCGTACAATTTCTTTTTTCTCAGCCAATGTTTTAGCTGATGTAGAACGTACTTCAACAAGCGTATCTTCCATTTCTTGAATAATCAGACGAACCATTTTTTCTGGGTCTTCTGCTTTATCTAAAATGGCGTTGATATTAGAATTAACGATATCTGCAAAACGTGAAAAAATTCCCATAACATTTACCTCTGTAATTAAAACTTAGTTAGTCTGCTATAACTAGTATCAATATGCTTGCCAACTTTTTAAAAGTTAAAATACACTTTATTTTCATTACGTTAAACTAAATATACAAATTTCTTTAGTTATCCCTAATTATGAAATACACTAACTGTTAGTAAAAATGACCAAGAGTTAGGAAATATGAGCCAATATCGCCAACAGGATAATTTACTCGGCCAATCAGATAGCTTTCTGTCTGTATTAGATCAGGTATCGCAACTGGCTAATTTAGATAAACCGGTACTTATTATTGGTGAACGCGGCACAGGTAAAGAGCTAATAGCAGCACGCTTACACTTTTTATCAAAACGCTGGGATCAAAACTACGTAAAGCTTAACTGTGCAGCGCTTAACGAAAACCTACTCGAAAGTGAGTTATTTGGCCACGAAAGCGGTGCTTTTACGGGGGCAAGCAAACGCCACGAAGGTCGTTTTGAACGCGCTAACAGCGGCACACTGTTTTTAGATGAATTAGCTAATACCTCAGCTATGGTACAAGAAAAACTGCTGCGCGTTATAGAATATGGTGAGTTTGAACGTGTTGGCGGCAAACAAACTGTAAAAGTAGATACACGCTTAGTGTGTGCTACAAACGAAGATCTTCCTTATTTAGCTGAGCAAGGTGAATTTAGAAGTGACTTACTCGATCGCCTTGCCTTTGATGTAATTACCCTGCCGCCACTGCGCGAACGCCAAGACGATATTATGCTTCTTGCTGAGCAGTTTGCGATGAATATGGCGCGCGATTTAGAGTGGGAACTCTTTAGCGGTTTTACCCGAAGCGCAACAGAAACACTGCTTAGTTATGATTGGCCTGGTAATATTCGTGAACTTAAAAATGTGGTTGAACGCAGTTTGTATCGCCACGGTAGTGAACATATTCCCGTTCACCAGATTATTTTAGACCCATTCGATAGCCCATTTAGACCAAAAGCGCGTATTAAAGCACCTATAGCAGCTCAAACTGTTAATGCAGAGCCTATTGTTGTTGCGCCGCCGATTACTCAAACAAGCAATGATTCAGCCGTTGATATTCAATTGCCGTGCAGCTTAAAAGAGCGTTCTAACGACTTTGAAATAAACATGATTAATAAAGCGCTCGAACATAGCCAATTTAATCAAAAGAAAACTGCAGAAGTACTTGGTTTAACGTATCATCAATTACGTGGTTATCTTAAAAAATACAACTTGTTGGATCAACAATAGTCAGAGGTTATGCGGGTGCATAAATTATTACTTGTTTTGCTTGCCACCACTTTAGTTGGTTGCCTTGATAGCAAAGAAGAAATCATAGAAGAAAAAAACCAAGGCTTAGTTTATTGCGCTGAAGCTAACCCTGTGTCGTTTAATCCGCAAGTCACGACCACCGGTTCAACTATTGATATAATTGCTAACCAATTATACGACCGCTTAATTAGCATTGACCCTGTTACGGCAGAGTTTCAAAGTGAGCTGGCGACCGATTGGAAAATTAGCAAAGATGGTAAATCGGTTACCTTTACCCTGCGTAAAGATGTAAAGTTTCATACAACTTCTTATTTTACCCCATCACGGGACTTTAACGCCGACGACGTTATATTCACCTTTAGCCGATTATTCGATGTATATAATCCATATCACTTTGTGGGCGATGCCGATTACCCGTATTTTCAAAGTGTAGGAATCGATCAACTTATTCGCAAAATTGTGCGCGTGTCTGACTACCAAGTCCGTTTTGAATTGTTTAATCCTGAAAGTAGTTTTTTAGCTAATATGGCTACCGACTTTGCCGTGGTGCTTTCAGAAGAATACGCCATGAAACTTAAGAAAAATAATCAAAAAAACTTATTTGATCAGTACCCTATTGGCACCGGCCCGTATATTTATAAAGAATACCGCCGAGATCATCTTGTGCGCTTTTACCGTAACCTACTTTATTGGAAGCATGACGTTGCACTTGAGCAATTGGTTTACGATATAACCCCTAACGGCACTACGCGCATAGCAAAAATGCTGACTAAAGAGTGCGATGTAACGGCTCATCCAAGTAGTGCACAATTGAGCATTTTAGCGCAACGTGATGATATAAATATTGAAAAAGAAACAAATTTAAACATAGGATATTGGGCATTTAATACAGAACGTGCCCCGTTCGACGACTTACGCGTACGCCAAGCACTCGCGCATGCAATAGATGTAGATAAAATAATGCAGGCGGTTTATTACGGTAACGGTACTCGCGCACAATCTATTTTACCGCCAACCTCTTGGGCGTTTGAGCCGCAAGAAGATATACCTACATTTGATCCAGAACTCGCTAAAAAGTTACTAATTGAAGCAGGCTTGCCTGATGGCTTTGATATGACAATATGGGCTATGCCTGTGAGTCGTATTTATAACCCCAATGCACGTAAGATGGCTGAGCTTATGCAAAGTGATTTACGCAAAGTGGGCGTTAATGTAAGCATTGTAGAGTATGAGTGGAATACGTTTATTCAACGTATTGGCGAGCACAGGCACGACAGTGTATTACTTGGTTGGGCCGCAGATACACCCGATCCTGATAACTTTTTTAGCCCACTGTTGAGCTGTACCGCTACTTTTAGTGGTAAAAATCCAGCAAACTGGTGTAATCCTCAATTTGATCTATTGCTTACTCAAGCACTCGATACGACTGATTTAAACAAACGTAAAAAATACTATGAAGACGCACAAAGCTTAATTATTAAAGAGCTGCCATTATTGCCTATTGCTCATGGCCTGCGTTTTCAAGCAAGTAGCGCAGATGTGGAAGGCATAACACTTGGCCCGTTTGGCGCTATTTCGCTTGCCAATGCGAGGAAAAAATAATGATCTTAGATTATATTTTGCGCCGCCTTGGTTTGTTCTTTTTTATGATACTGATGCTCAGCGTATTTACGTTTTCACTGGCGTATTTATTTCCCGGTGATCCGCTAAGTAATTTAAGTGGCATACCAAGTAGTAACTTTGCACAGCATAGTGAGCTTGAAGACAAATATTTATATAACAGCAATTACTTTATGCAATACATTGCCTTTCTGGGGCGAATATTCCAAGGTGATTGGGGCCTTTCGTTTGCCTCTGGTAACAGCGTGTTTAGCCATATTGTTGATTTGCTACCGGCTACTTTAGAGTTAAGCGTGTACGCATTAATAGTATCGGTTGTTATTGGTGTACCTACTGGTATTTTAGGCTCTGGCTATCATAAACGTTGGCCCGATAAACTTATAAACTCGACCACTATGGTGGGCTATTCAATGCCTGTATTTTGGCTCGCATTGTTATTAATAATGGTTTTTTCGTTAAAGCTTGGCTGGTTTCCTATGTCAGGCCGAATGGGGCTCCTTTATGAGATACCCGCAAATACTGGGTTTATTTTAATTGATATTGCACTGGCTGGTTTTCCATATAAAGGAATGGCCTTTATTGATGCGCTACGCCATTTAACGCTCCCTACTATTGTACTGGCCATGTATCCGACTACTGTATTAGTGCGCTTTACTCGCGAGTCTATGCTTAAAGTAATGGATCAAAACTTTATTAAAACAGCTAGGGCAAAAGGCCTTAATCGCCGCCAACTTATCATGCACCATGCACTACGTAATGCATTACTGCCGGTAATTAAGCAAATTGGTTTGCAATTTAGTACGCTAATAACGCTTGCGATGATTACCGAAGTTATTTTTTCGTGGCCGGGTATTGGCCGATGGTTAATCGATAGTATTTATCAGCGTGACTTTCCTGCAATTCAAGGCGGATTAATGGCAGTGTCTTTATTTGTTATTTTAGCCTCTATTACAGCTGAACTTACTTACACTTTATTCGATCCACTCTCGCGGAATCAGGCCCATGGCAAAGTTTAATTTATTTTCTGAAGAGTCGAATAAATCGCCACTCGCGCGATTTTGGCGAAAGTTTAAAAATAACCACCCTGCTTTGGTTGGTTTATGGATATTTATGGCGTTTGCATTATTGGCCGCCACAGCTCCTTTTTTAGCGCCCTATGGCGTAAACCAACAGCATAGTGATGCACTACTCATACCGCCCTCATGGCGAGAAATGGGCGATGTACGCTTTATTTTAGGCACCGATGATTTAGGTCGCGATGTACTCTCGCGCTTAATGAATGGTGCTACGTATACATTTGGGCTTTCTGTTGTAGCCGCCCTGATCACAACTATTTTTGGTGTATTAGTGGGTACTTTTGCAGGAATTAGCAAAGGACTTCGTTCAAGCTTTTTAAATCACTTACTTGATATAACCCTTTCTATTCCTTCTTTGTTATTAGCAATAATAATAATCGCCATACTCGGCCCGGGTTTAATGAATACCGTATGGGCAATTATTTTAGCGTTACTGCCGCAATTTATTCACTCAGTGCGTAACCTGATTGTTGATGAATTAAGTAAAGATTACATTACCGCGTTTAGGCTCGATGGTGCGTCTAATTGGCATATTATATCGCGTGGTATTTTCCCTAATATTTATGAGCATATTGTGGTTATATTCACGATGGCGCTTTCTACCGCTATATTAGATATTTCAGCACTGGGGTTTTTAAAATTAGGAGCTCAGCCACCGACGACCGAATGGGGCGCAATATTAGCCGAAAACTTAGGCCTTATTTATTTAGCACCTTGGACTGTAGCGCTACCTGGTGTACTGTTATTTTTAGCCGTGTTATCTACTAATTTAGTAGGCGATGGCCTGCGACAAGTGCTAAAAGCACGTAAGGCTGATTAAATGCAATTACTCGATGTTCGTAACTTAACAATTGAACTACGTACCTCTGAAACTGTAATTAGAGCCGTAGACAGAGTGAGCTTTAGCTTAAAAGAAGGCGAAGTACATGCGCTTGTGGGCGAGTCGGGCTCTGGTAAAAGCCTAATAGCAAAAGCGATTATTGGTGTATTAAACGAACGCTGGGATATTACGGCCGACCGTATTCATTGGCGCGGCGTAGACTTAATGCGTTTAAGCCCAGAAAAACGCCGTAAGATAGTAAGCCAAGATATAGCGATGATTTATCAAGATCCAAGTAGATGCCTTGACCCTACCGCTAAAATATTTGATCAAATTGCCGAAACATTGCCAGAGGTCGCAACTAAAGGCTTCTTTTTAAAACGCAACCGCGAGAGAAAAGACAGAGTAAAAGCGCTTATTCATAAGGTGGGTATTAAAAACCACGAAGCGGTACTAAGTAGCTACCCTCATGAGCTCTCAGAAGGCGTATGTCAAAAAGTAATGATTGCAATGGCCATTGCCCGCACTCCAAAGCTATTGATAGCTGATGAGCCAACTACAGCGCTTGAGAGCACAACTCGCGCACAAGTATTTAGGTTATTAAAAAGCTTAAACCAACTTAAAAATATGTCTATTTTAATGATCTCTCATGAGCTTGAAGAGATTGCACATTGGTCGCATGGCATTCATGTTTTATACTGTGGGCAAATGGTTGAAGCAGGCCCAACCCATGAAATATTTAAACAGCCTCGCCATCCTTACACACAAGCATTATTAAAAAGCTTGCCAGACTACGAACAAGGATTAGCGCATAAAGAACCTTTTTATGCACTTAAAGGGACTATCCCTACTCTGCAACATTTGCCTATTGGCTGTCGCCTCGGGCCGCGTTGCCCGCAAGCACAAAAAGCCTGTGTGGTAACGCCAGCCCTTACTAAGCATCATGGTCATAGTTATGCGTGTCATTTTCCGTTAATTAAGGACATGAAGTAATGCAGCCGCTATTAAAAGTACAAGCACTATCAAAAACATTCAATGTGCGAGCGGGGCTTTTTTCACGTAAAAAGTTTGAAGTACTTAAAAATATTTCGTTTTGTGTGGGTAAAGGCGAAAGTATTGCCATAATTGGTGAAACAGGTGCAGGTAAAAGTACGTTGGCAAAACTACTTTCAGGAGCTGATAGCGCTGATAGCGGACAAATTTTGCTCGAGAATAATATTATCGAAGATAATGGCGTACGCGATAATCAATGCCGGGATATTCGTATGATTTTTCAAGATTCAGCTGCATCGCTCAATCCGGGGCTAACCATTGGTGAAATGCTTGATGATTGCCTGCAATATAATACAGAGCTTGATGCCAGCGAACGAGCTGAAAAGATTGATGCAACGCTTTCAAAAGTGGGTCTATTAATTGATCATAAACACTACTACCCGCATATGTTTAGTGTGGGGCAACTACAGCGTGTGGCGTTTTCTCGTGCATTAATTTTAGATCCTAAGGTGATTGTGCTCGATGAAGCTGTTTCGTCTTTAGACCCTTCTATACGCGCGCAAATAGTGAATTTATTACTTAAGCTACAGCGCGACACTGGCCTTACGTATGTGATGATCACCCATCATTTAAGTCTAGTGCGCCACATCAGTGATTATGTGGTTGTACTCGATAAAGGCGAAGTAGTTGAATACGGCCCTACTGAAGATGTTTTTCAAAACCCCCAATCAAAAGTAACGCAGCGATTACTTAGCTGCTAAACGCAGCCTAGCGTGTAATGTAATCTCCTTTATGAAGGTCTTTGTTAAATGCGCAATTTAACAACTAAAACCATAAAGAGGATCTATGCTAAAAAAAACATTACTCACAGGCATTTCATCATTAGCGTTACTACTGCTATCAACAACCTCAATAGCTGACGAAAACTCTACCTCTAAAAGTTGGGTTGGTGGCGTTGACCACTTAGGTTTAACCGTATCAAACTTAAATGCATCCAAAGCATTTTTTACTGATGTACTTGGTTTTAAAACGCTAGGAAGTGATCCAACCTACCCCGCTTATTTTTTATCAAACAATAAAATAACCATTACATTATGGCGCGTAAAAAATGATGAAAAACGTGTGGAGTTTAATCGAGCAGAAAATGTGGGCTTACACCATTTAGCACTCAGTGTTGAAAGTATCAAAAAGTTAAGCGAGCTACATACACACTTAAAAATGCAAAATAATATTATCATAGAGTTTGCACCAGAAAACTTAGGTAAAGGTCCAACCCAACATATGATGATAAGAGAGCCTAGCGGCAATCGGATTGAGTTTATTGCCAGAGGTAATTAATACCAATCCGCAATAATGCTTAATTAAGCGAATTGGTAATATATCAACTTTGCTCAAGACAATAAAAAAGGCGCTTTAAAAGCTGTCTCTTATACACAAATCCCTGCTAAGAAATTAGCGGGGATTTTTTTGAACTAAATCTCAATGTCATGATCAGATCTTCAAATCTTGTTTGAGGGCACATTATGATTAACGAACATACTCATTGG
>NZ_JASDCB010000150.1:0-905 GCF_030408135.1 Pseudoalteromonas sp. APC 3691
TGTGGGTTGATTGAACCAGGCTTAGCTAGTACTTGACCACGTTCAACGTCTTCACGCTTAGTACCACGTAGAAGTGCGCCGATGTTTTCGCCAGCACGACCTTCGTCAAGAAGCTTACGGAACATTTCAACACCAGTACAAGTAGAACGAGTTGTATCATTGATACCAACAATTTCTACTTCGTCATTGATGCGGATGATACCAGCTTCAACACGACCAGTTACAACAGTACCACGACCCTGGATTGAGAAAACGTCTTCGATAGGCATGATGAATGGCTTATCGATGTCACGCTCTGGCTCTGGGATGTAAGAATCAAGTGCGTTTGCAAGCTCAACAATCTTATCTTCCCACTCTTTCTCGCCTTCTAACGCTTTAAGCGCAGAACCAGCGATTAGAGGTAAGTCATCACCTGGGAAATCGTATTCAGAAAGAAGTTCACGAACTTCCATTTCTACTAGTTCAAGTAGCTCTTCATCATCAACCATGTCACATTTGTTCATGAATACGATGATGTAAGGAACGCCAACCTGACGAGAAAGAAGGATGTGCTCACGCGTTTGTGGCATAGGGCCATCTGTCGCAGCAACTACTAAGATCGCGCCGTCCATTTGAGCAGCACCAGTGATCATGTTTTTAACATAATCGGCGTGACCAGGACAATCTACGTGTGCGTAGTGACGTGTAGGTGTATCGTATTCAACGTGAGACGTTGAAATAGTGATACCACGTTCGCGCTCTTCTGGAGCGTTATCGATTGATGCGAAATCTTTAGCAACACCGCCGTATACTTTTGCAAGTACGTTAGTGATTGCTGCAGTTAGTGTAGTTTTACCGTGGTCAACGTGGCCGATTGTACCAACGTTTACGTGCGGTTTTACGCGTTCAAACTTTTCTTTTGCCAT
>NZ_JASDCB010000151.1:0-897 GCF_030408135.1 Pseudoalteromonas sp. APC 3691
CCGTACGTACGGACCTCGTATACGGCTCCTGTACCCTTCACATTTTATCAACTTATTTCCTAAACGCTGATAAAGCAAGCCATCCCGTATTCACTTTTTCTATTGGATATAAACCAAGCTCCTCAAACCATTGGTTTGGCATCGATACACAAGATAAAGGGCTTAGTGAGTTACGCCACGAGTTCATCTTTATGAACTTAAACGGTGGCTTTTTCCCTAACTGCTTTAGTCGTCGATGTAGCCTTGATGGCTTCTTCCACAACCTCAGCTGTATTGCCCTTAGTCTTCGTCTGATCCAACCTGCCAAGGCTTTTAGCTCTCGCTTACAATTGGCTATACTAAAATAATTTACAAAACCGCGCACAACTGGATTTAGCCGCTTTATTACTTCTGCTAAATTTATGCCGCCGTTACGTTTTGTTAATTGCTTCACTTTTTGTTTAAACACGATGAGTTTTGATGCTTGTATCCGTGTCCACTGGCTACCTATCTCTACTCCCAAAAACTTCACACCTTTGCTGCTATGAGCAATATGGGTTTTCTTTTGGTTCACGGTTAATTTCAAGTCTCGCTCTAGTATTTGGGTGGATGCCTTAAGTGCTTCTTGCGCTGCTTTTTCTGTGCTGCACAAAATCAAGATATCATCTGCATACCTCACTATTCGGTGATTACGCTTTTTCATTTCTTGATCGAAAGCATCTAGGTAGATATTCGCCAATAACGGGCTAATTACGCCACCTTGTGGGCTTCCTATCGTACTAGCCTCCCAGTGTTCGCCTATCATTACCCCGCTTTTTAAGAACTGATTAATCAGCTTTAAAATACTACTGTCCGTCACTTTGCGTCTAACACTGCTAATTATCAAAGCATGATCAAGCAGGTCAAAACACTTCGACA
>NZ_JASDCB010000152.1:0-874 GCF_030408135.1 Pseudoalteromonas sp. APC 3691
ATAATCAAAGGGAGAAGACCAAAATGAAGATTACAACAATTGGTTTAGACATAGCAAAAAGATTTTTCCATGTGGTGTGCTGCAATGAACAAGGGCGCTTAGTTAAAAAGAAAATGTTAAAGCGTGCGCAAGTGTTATCTTTTTTCCAACAACACACTACGTGTTTAGTTGCTTTAGAGGCCTGTGCAACTTCTCATTTTTGGGCTCGAGAAATCAGAAAATGTGGTCATCAGATAAAGCTTATTCCACCTCAGCATGTAAAAGCCTTCTTAGTTGGCAATAAAAATGATTATAACGATGCTTTAGCAATTAGCGTTGCTTCAAAACAACATCATATTAAGAGTGTCTGTATAAAATCAGTTGAGCAACAAGATAACCAAGCACAGCACAAAGCGAGAGAATTAGCGGTCAGACAAAGAACGGCACTATGCAATCAAATCCGAGGCTTAACTGCTGAATACGGAATTATTTTAAATCAGGGTGTAAACACAATACGCAAAAGTATCCCCCTAATTTTAGAAGATGAAAATACCGGATTATCAGGCGCATTTAAAGCGGTACTAAAGCAGTTAGAAACACAATTGAGTAACTTAGACAGCTGCATTGAAACTTACAGTACATTAATAGTTGAAACAGCAAAAAATAATGATATTTGCCAACGGCTCCAAACAATACCTGGATTTGGTCCTATGGTATCAAGCGCCTATTTCAATGAAGTTGGAAATGGCAGTAACTATAAAAGAGGCCGCGATGTTTCAGCGTCTTTAGGTATCGTTCCGCGTCAACACAGTAGTGGCGGGAAAGATACTTTACTTGGGATAAGTAAGCGAGGAAATAGCTACTTAAGGTGCCTGTTGATCCAAGGAGCAAAAGC
>NZ_JASDCB010000153.1:0-847 GCF_030408135.1 Pseudoalteromonas sp. APC 3691
CTGCTTGGTATAACGAGACAAGCGATATATCAACGAGAGAGCAGAGCTAAACTGCGTGCTATTGAACTAGCACCAGTTAAAGCGATGGTATTGGAAATACGACGTTTTATGCCGCGCTTAGGTGGAAGAAAGCTGTATTTTTTACTTAAACCAAAATTCATAGAGCGAGGCATAAGTTTAGGTCGAGACGCTTTTTTTAGTTATTTGAAAAATGAACGTTTATTGGTTAAACCTAAGCGTAGTTACATTAAAACTACGTTTAGTAAGCATTGGATGAAAAAGCATCCTAACTTGCTAAAAGATGTGCAACCATCGCGACCAGAAGAGGTTTTTGTAAGCGATATAACCTATGTTCAATCAGAGCAAGGTGTTCACTATCTATCGCTAGTAACTGATGCGTATAGTCGCAAAATTATGGGTTATGAACTCAGTGATGAAATGAAGGCGACAGATGTAGTTAAGGCATTAGATATGACAATCAATAATCGTCAGTATCAATGTAGTACGATTCATCATTCAGATAGAGGGTTGCAGTATTGCTCGCAGGTATATCAAGTAAAGCTTAATGAAAATGGCATTATTCCATCAATGACCGATGGCTATGACTGCTATCAAAATGCACTGGCGGAGCGTATTAACGGCATATTGAAGCAGGAGTTCTTACTCTATAAATGCCAAAATCTAAAAGAGCTACGTGAACTCGTCGAAGAATCAATATTAATATACAATGAAATGAGGCCGCATTTGAGTTTAGGAATGAAAACACCAAACCAAGTGCACAAAAAAAGCTAGGAGCAAAAGCTACTGGCCTTCAATTAAAACCGTCAACGTATTTTAGGACGGGACA
>NZ_JASDCB010000154.1:0-832 GCF_030408135.1 Pseudoalteromonas sp. APC 3691
AAGGAAGCCATAAGAAGTTAGAGGTACACAACTAACCGTAACCTGTTTCGGCAGTATTGGTGGGTCAGCGTGCAAAATAGCGCAACGCCCTATACTTAGTCAGACCAATACTGTGCTTGAGGGTGGGATTTCTAACAGGGAGCCAGTACAGTAACTGGGGAAGCCTGGCATCTAAACTTAGTGTAAATAAGTGGCCTAAACTCAAGGGGAAACCCAAGGTTTAACGTCGGTGTGAGGTGGCAGATGAACCCGTAGTAGTGAGTAAGGCTAGGCCGATGAAAGCCAGTAATGGTGTGGAGGACAAAACCAAGCCGACTATCAACAGAATGTTTGATAGGGTCAATTTTAATCAAAAGTTTTAATTGATTGCGAAGGGGGGAAGTATTCTTTAAGTGTATGAAAATCAGGAGTATCGACGTATAGGCTCACATGTATTTCGACGGAAATAGGCAAGAGATGACGGCTAAGCAGGAATGTGGACGCTGAGAACTGAAGGCCGAGCATGGGAGTAATGAGCGACCACTTAGGCAGATTGCCATTCGGCTAGCACACCTAATGTCCTCATGAAGAACACCACTATACATCAATGTGAAACGACAGACATACCGTAAGCAAAGGCAATTGATGACAGTTTACTACAGCTTGTATGGGCAATTATTAGATATTAATAACCTGTACAAGGGATTCAAAAAAGTGAAAGCAGCGAAAGGAGCGGCCGGAATAGATAGGCAGTCCATAGCCGCGTTCGCCTTGAATTTAGAAGAAAACTTGAAACAACTGCAAGGTGAACTGCAAAGCAAGCAGTATCGCGCACAGCCAGTCAAACGGATAG
>NZ_JASDCB010000155.1:0-824 GCF_030408135.1 Pseudoalteromonas sp. APC 3691
AGTCTCAAGCGCTTTTTACTAGCTTGACTAAGCTTATCGCAAGTTAATACGTCCTTCATCGCCTCCAACTGCCAAGGCATCCACCGTGTACGCTTAGTCACTTAACCATACAACCCAAACGGGTCTTTGTTGTGTGACAGTTTAACTTCGCCAGAAGTCAATATTGAATACTAAAGTAGATACCAATCAATCAACGTAAAACGTTAATCAAATGGCACTGAATGGTACTGCTACCATTCTTTTTTACTTTTGAAAACTCTTGATAAATAGAATGTATCTATCAGAATTTTATTATCAGCTTTTCCAAATTTTTAAAGAGCAAGAGATGTAAAAACTTCTCAAAATTAAACACACTCTATTCTCAGGCGGTTAATGGCCCGATAAAGAATATTTATTTTTAAGAAGTAAGTGGTGGAGCTAAGCAGGATCGAACTGCTGACCTCCTGCGTGCAAGGCAGGCGCTCTCCCAGCTGAGCTATAGCCCCACATATGCTGGTCTTACTGTTTGTATACCGACTTCGATTTGAGACAAGGCGTAAGTAGAGGACGTTTAGATAACTAAACGACGAAACTTACACGAAGTATCAAGAAGAAGTGGTGGGTCTGAGTAGATTTGAACTACCGACCTCACCCTTATCAGGGGTGCGCTCTAACCAGCTGAGCTACAGACCCAAACAATAAGTGTTGTTCTCTTTACAATTAACAATCATCTGTGTGGACACTACGAACAAATAAGTTCTAAATCGTATAAGGAGGTGATCCAGCCCCAGGTTCCCCTAGGGCTACCTTGTTACGACTTCACCCCAGTCATGAATCACTCCGTG
>NZ_JASDCB010000156.1:0-792 GCF_030408135.1 Pseudoalteromonas sp. APC 3691
TAGGGGCTGTTGATCTTTGTAGTACATATATCAATCAGCCCACATTGGTAGCCACATCATAGTAAATGCTAAAGCGAGCATTGAATGATAATTTCGTTCAAGCTTTTCATACCGCGTGGCTATCCCTCTATATTGCTTAATACGGCCAAATGCATTCTCAACCAAGTGCCGATATTTGTACATGCACCAGTCAATATCTTCATTGCCTACTAAACTGTTGCCCTTACGTGGAATAACGGGTGTAGCGTTATTATCACGAACAAACGCTCTCAGTTTTTCACTGTCGTAGCCTTTATCTGCGACAACCATATTACTTGTTGGGCAATTAGCTACGAGTGACTCTGCATGGACGATATCATGCGTATTTCCACAGGATAATTCATAATAAACAGGCAACCCTCCGCTATCGACTGCAAGATGAATTTTCGTAGAATTTCCACCTCGGCTCTTTCCAATTGATTCATTGTCAGCAGTTCTTGCACCGCAACTATGTTGATGAGCCCTGACAATACTGCCATCAATGAAGACCCAATCCATGTCCGCATCACGAGATAATGCGCGAAACAGTTCATTCAAAATCCCTTTTTTGGACCATAAATTAAACCGTCTGTAGATAGCACTCCAACGGCCAAAATCAGAAGGTAAATCTCGCCATGGAATACCTGTGCGCATCTTATACAGTATGCCTTCGAGCGTTTTTCTATGGTCGGGCTTATTATAAATTCGACCACTTAAGTACATTACTTTTGATAAGACATTCCATGTCCCGTCTGTTAACATTAATCTTGGCAT
>NZ_JASDCB010000157.1:0-779 GCF_030408135.1 Pseudoalteromonas sp. APC 3691
TATACAATGAAATGAGGCCGCATTTGAGTTTAGGAATGAAAACACCAAACCAAGTGCACAAAAAAAGCTAGGAGCAAAAGCTACTGGCCTTCAATTAAAACCGTCAACGTATTTTAGGACGGGACACTTCATTCATAGAGTTTATTAATGAAAGATATACTTAAACCAAATGGCTTAGGCCTCAAACGTGTTTTCAAAGCGACTTATTGTTCCTACCTAGGCTTCAGTGCTGCATTTAAAGAGGAAGCCGCATTTAGACAAGAGCTACTATTAAGCCTTATATTATTTCCTATTTCATTTTGGCTTGCTTCATCATTACTGCACTGGGCAATATTAGTAAGTTCACTGTTGGTTATACTAATAGTTGAATTATTAAATTCTGCAATTGAAGCATTAACAGATCGAGTAAGTACAGAATTGCATGTATTGTCAGGTAGAGCCAAAGATATGGGTTCTGCAGCCGTAACACTTTCATTAACGATCGTATTGATCATATGGGGTGTAAGTCTTTATATGAAGATCGTTTGAGCTCACTTTTAATATTAGTGAAGTTTAAGCGCCTTTAGTTGTTAATAAATTGATAGTTATGTTGTGTTTTTAACGTGTTTAGCTCAAATACTCAGCGAACAGTACTTTATTTCAAGTTTTCTTCAAAAAAGGGTTGATCTGTTTTCGGATCTCCCTATAATGCGACCCCACTGAGACGGGATATGGCGACGCGCAGCGGACAACGCATAGCGAGGCACGAACTACTCAGAGAGTTAAATAAAACTTCGGTT
>NZ_JASDCB010000158.1:0-755 GCF_030408135.1 Pseudoalteromonas sp. APC 3691
GATGAATCGAGAATACGCAAACTTCAAGGGCCATTAATGTTTAATGTAATGCGAAAGATAGCCATGGCGCTTTTTAAACAAGATGCATCTAAGTCAGCAAGTATGGCGAGGAAAAAGAAAATGGCAGGGCTAGACGATGATTACCGCTCAACCCTGCTAGAGTCTGGGATTAAAATGCGCTAGCCGTGAAGTTCTTTAATTACAGTTGTTTAAATTTTATTTTTATGTTGGCACAACCCTTGAGTATGTAATTACGTCTAAACAATACACAAACAAGGAATACCATTATGAAACATTCAATTAAAATCGCTATGGCAAGTTTATTAGTATTAGGTTCTGCGCAAGTACATGCAGTAGAGGTGGACCTAGATGTAACTGATATATTAACTCAAAGTGTAGCAAGCTATGTTCAGCAAACCACAATTGAGCTTGAAAAATCACTAAAGGAAACGCTTAATTTTGATGCTAAATCTGTTTTAGAGGGTTTATTAGATGAGCCCGTTTTAACACATAGCACAACGCCTAAAAATACTGACACTAGGGCGTGTTGATCTTTGTGGTATGAAAAACAAACAGCATGAAGATAAGGTATAATTGAATTCGCCAGAAAACTTTACACCGAACCTATATGCCAAGATTAATGTTAACAGACGGGACATGGAATGTCTTATCAAAAGTAATGTACTTAAGTGGTCGAATTTATAATAAGCCCGACCATAGAAAAACGCTCGAAGGCATACTGTATAAGATGCGCA
>NZ_JASDCB010000159.1:0-749 GCF_030408135.1 Pseudoalteromonas sp. APC 3691
CCGCCACTACTGTGTTGACGCGGAACGATACCTAAAGACGCTGAAACATCGCGGCCTCTTTTATAGTTACTGCCATTTCCAACTTCATTGAAATAGGCGCTTGATACCATAGGACCAAATCCAGGTATTGTTTGGAGCCGTTGGCAAATATCATTATTTTTTGCTGTTTCAACTATTAATGTACTGTAAGTTTCAATGCAGCTGTCTAAGTTACTCAATTGTGTTTCTAACTGCTTTAGTACCGCTTTAAATGCGCCTGATAATCCGGTATTTTCATCTTCTAAAATTAGGGGGATACTTTTGCGTATTGTGTTTACACCCTGATTTAAAATAATTCCGTATTCAGCAGTTAAGCCTCGGATTTGATTGCATAGTGCCGTTCTTTGTCTGACCGCTAATTCTCTCGCTTTGTGCTGTGCTTGGTTATCTTGTTGCTCAACTGATTTTATACAGACACTCTTAATATGATGTTGTTTTGAAGCAACGCTAATTGCTAAAGCATCGTTATAATCATTTTTATTGCCAACTAAGAAGGCTTTTACATGCTGAGGTGGAATAAGCTTTATCTGATGACCACATTTTCTGATTTCTCGAGCCCAAAAATGAGAAGTTGCACAGGCCTCTAAAGCAACTAAACACGTAGTGTGTTGTTGGAAAAAAGATAACACTTGCGCACGCTTTAACATTTTCTTTTTAACTAAGCGCCCTTGTTCATTGCAGCACACCACATGGAAAAATCTTTTTGCTAT
>NZ_JASDCB010000016.1:0-66499 GCF_030408135.1 Pseudoalteromonas sp. APC 3691
CCAATGAGTATGTTCGTTAATCATAATGTGCCCTCAAACAAGATTTGAAGATCTGATCATGACATTGAGATTTAGTTCAAAAAAATCCCCGCTAATTTCTTAGCAGGGATTTGTGTATAAGAGACAGCTCTTAGGCGGCTCTGTTTTTTTAATTTGCTGATTTGAACTATCTGGAATTTCCGGATTGTTGGATTGAGCTGTAGGATCTTGGTTAAATAGAGGGGGCTCGCTATCACCAAACATATCAGGGCCGTTGTCTTGCTCTGTGCTTTCTGGTTCTGCTGCCGTTTCTTCTACTTGAAACGTATCATCAATGCCAAATTCTTTACGCAGTTCGCTGTACGCTTGTCGGTTAATACTTTCTGGTGTATCACTATTAAACTCTTGATACGTTTCAAACGATGATTCAGCTAGGGCTTTATCAATGGCTGGTTCATAACCTTCTTCTATTTTAGCCATGGCAACATCAAAGCCAGGCGAGCCTTTTTTAAGGCCCTGCTCTTTGGCTTGGCTCTGTAACCATTTGCGTTTAGTGGTTTTTAGTATTGGTGGTAGCTCGGCTGATTGTTCAGGATTAACAGCGTCTTGTTCACTATTTTCAAGTTTTTGCTCTGGAATAACACTGTTTTGTTCATTTTTAACTTCAATTTGTTCATTCGTAACAGTCTGGCTATCCTGCGTTTCAGTGCTGGGCATTTCTTTAGCCAATGGCACTAGTTGTTCAATAGGCGCATTTAAGCGGATCACTTTTACTGGCTCGCCTTTTTCGCGGGCGGCTAGCCACTGGTGATGTCCGTCGAGTACATATCCGTCATTCGATACCAATATAGAGCGATTGCCGCCCTCAAATTCCATTGCCTTTTTAACTTTGGCTGGTGAAAATTCTTGCTGCGTTGGTTTTAATGAGCTTGCTTGCACCTCATCTTTTTCATTTCCAATATCACGCGCTTTCATAAAATTGACCATGGCTCCGCGATTTTCAGCTTTGATCTGTGGCATTTCTGAACGCGGTATATTTTTGGTGCCGCTCTCCTTTGTAAAAGATTGCCACTCATCATCAAGCATTTCACCTGCTATGTTTTTATCATCTTCATCTTTACCTGGTGCCGCATCAACGTTTAAAGATAAAGCTTCACTTTCTTGTTGGGCTGGTTGCGCTTGATCGCCCTGTTCATTTTGCGCAACCGTATCAGTTTCAGGGCTTTGCTCCGCTGCTGCCTGTTCTAAATCTTGCTTTGTGCCATCATCGCCTTTAATCGTCCAGCCAAAACCATTATCAAAACTTACCGCTTTTGTTTTGTGGCCGGCTCTGCGTGCTGCTCGCGCTTCTTTACTCAGTAGCGCATCGCGCTTAGTCTTGAACGGTTCGCCACTTTTAGCAACGTTTACACCGCTTTCATTGCCTGCAAAAACAATATCTTTTTGAGGTAATAAATTTTGCGAGTCTTTACCGGCTTGTTTGATCTGCTCTGCTGCTCGCTGTTTTGGTCGGCCATCTTCACCAAAAATAATATCCTTTTGATCAATACCTTTAGGCTGTGACTCAAGATCAGCTTGTGCTTGCTCGCGCATTTCACGGTTTTTAGTTTGCTCTGTCGTTGGGAGCTTGCCTTGCTCTGGCACTACTTGGCCGTCTATTGGTGCATTGTCTATCCCTTGCGCGTTTTCCGCATCAGGGCCTAATAACTCGCCTTCGTGTTGGTATTTAATAGGACTAAAGCGATCCTCTGGCGTTGGTGACTTGTCAAACGCTGCCGCTTTTACTCGCTCGTCTACAGTAGGTGCGTTGTTGCCTGCTTCTAAGTCTCTTAGCGACTGTTGCGCTGGGCTTGTAAGCATATCACCATACTGGCCGGCTGCTTTTGCTGTCTGGTCAAAGCCTGCTTGTCTTGCGGCTGTTGGCGCATCGTAATCAATATCATCATTTTTAAATACAGGCGTTTCGGTATCTTCTGGTATTGTTTGCGCTTGCTCTGTTTCTTGTGATCCCGGCTGATTTTGTTGGGCTGCGGCTGTAAACAAAGGATCATCAATGCCGAATTTTTCTTTCATTGTACGGGCGACTATTGCGGACGCTTCAACCTCTGTAAAACCTTGCTTAATGGCTGAGTCGTATTGCTGCTTTTTAACTGTTTCAATGGCTTCTTCTGGTGCTGCGCCTGCTTCTACAAGCTGATCAACACCTTCCTTAACGGCTTCTGCTGATTTTTGTTGGTATCCCATAACCTTTTGCGCCGTTTCTGAGCCGGTACGCATAACGCCACCAACCAAGAGGCCACCAACAAAGGCTTCGTCTAGCCCTTCAAATTCATCAACGCTTTTGCCAGCACCCCATTGCGCTAGTGCTTCTTGCCCTGTCTCAGTTAAACCCTCTGCGCCTGCGCCTTTCAGTATGCGCTTAGCAAAGGTTGGATCGCGTACCGCTTCGACCAGCTCACCACGGCCCATGCGTTTAGCCGTTTCGACTACGCCATCTTTTAAAATGTCTTTACCAAGTTGGCCCATGCTAACTTTGATACCTAAACGCTCAAGTAACATTTGCCCGGCACCGGACGCAACCGCTTTAACTTCGTCTTTTTCGCCTTCTGGTTGTTTCTCGTAAGCTTCGTTAGCTAAGCCGCCCGCCATACCAAACGCACCAACACCGGTAGCCGCACCCGCCATGTAGGGCAGTGAGCCCGCAACTAGTTCGCCTGTGTAGCTACCTAAATCGCTGAGGCTTTCAATGTCCTTATATGATTTTACTGTCGGCTCGTACTGCTCTTGCTCTTTAACGTTACGATCAATGCCTTCTTGAGCCCACTGCGATAACGCTCCGCCTTGACCTATTGCACGACCTATAGCACCCGTTTGTTCTTCCTCTGGCACTCCAACGTCAGTAAAGCCCTTAACGGCTCGGTACCCAATCTCTTGTAACTTATCAACACCTGCCCCTAGTGCTGCAGACATACCTCCTTCAGCTTCTGGCTTTGCAAAGGGATCGATAAATTCAATTTCTTTATTAGTAAATGGGTCTAATATTTTATTGGCCATTTGATAAGTACCCTTGTTGGATAGCTATTTGCGTAGCTTGTTGTTCAGTAAGATTTTTGTTGACTTCCATAAATTTATTGATAACACCGCTTGCATCGACACCATCTATCTTGCTTATATATTTAGCTTTATTTTTTCCATTTCCTGCCTCTGGCGGTTCTTCTATGGCTTTTTTGCCATATATCTCACCTAGCTTATTCTTGCGCTGCTCAAATTGGCTCCTAACTGCCGCTATCGCTTCCTTTTTATCCGCTTCTTCACTTGAGTCTTTTTCAGGTTTTCCATAGTTGTATTCTATTTCAGCAAGCGCACTAGATTCGTCCTCGATTATTTTTACCCTTGCCTTTCGGTACTCGGACTCTTGAGGGGCTTCTTTTTGCTGTACGCTTCTTCTTCCAAAGTTTGCAGCAACTTCGGTCCCCATTTTGTCCCAGTATTCAGGGCGCTCTATCATATCTGCCATCATTGCGCGTGTTTTGATGGTGCTAACCAACTCTTTAGGCGTATAGGTCATTACAGGATCATCGCCCTCTGACGTTCGGCCCTTAGTCATTGGCTTTACTTTTTTTGAGCCATTTTCATAGGTAACTTGTAACGCCAGGGCTACGCTCCCATCTTCACGTTCTGCCGGCACAAAACCAGCAAACTCAACATTAGCAATTTTTGACTTTACAGCTTCGTCATACTGGCCAATGGACGCTTTTATTTTGTCGCCAAACACGCCATCAAATAGCTTGATGGTTTCAGGGGAGTTGGCTTGTGCCATATTTCCACTTTTAATAACGGTATCAAGCTTTGTGCTTAATCCTTTTACCGCTTCACGATATTCAGGTTTCATGTAAGTACGCGGGTCCATGCCTTTGTTGCGCGAAAGCACATCGTTTAAATCTTCCGGTATCCGGCCTGTTTCTCTGAATGACTGCCACGCTAAAGGTATTGCTGGCTGGTCTTTTTCCCATATATCTTGTTGCGTTTTATAGTTTTGCTCCCACTGCCTTTGTTGCTGGTTAGCTTCTAGTGTTTTATTGCGATATTCACTATTTTGATTAGCTTGGTTTTCACGAAACTTAACGTCCTGCTTGCGGTTTTGAACGCGCTCATTATCAAGCTGAGCTTGTCTGTCTAACCCGTCTTGATAACGCTGATCGTTTCGCTTATCCATATCAGCAAGGCGAGCTTTATTGTCCTTGCGTGCTTGATGGCGCTCCATCATTTCAAAGCCCTTTAACGCCCCGTCTACAAATGCGCCTGCCATACATTACCCCTTAAAGTGAACCCGCAACTAAACCAACCGCCGCACCAATAGCTGTTCCCCAGCCAGGCATAATCATTGTCCCAATCATTGCACCTGAACCAGCGCCACTAAGTTGTGCGCTTTTTTGCTGCTGCTTTAGGTTTTCGTTAGTCATATCGCGGTTTTGTTCCATATCAGATAGAGATTTAAGCGAGCCTGTAGCCTTATCTTTTGTGCTTTGACCTGCTTGCAGGATTGAATAAGCCATTATTTACCACCTATATCAGCTAGAGACTTAGGCGCGCCGCCTTGCCCCGTTAGAATTGAGTTTTGCAAATCATCTACTGACTCGCGTGTTTCGTTATTTACAGAGGCCGTTGTAAGGCTTTTTAATAAACCTGTATTGGCGCTGCTTTGCTTTGTTTCATCTGGCGTTAAACCGTATCGCCCCAAGCGTTGCGACTCGGCCACTTTCGATTGATTGAAAGAAGTGCTTATATTTTTTTCATTGCGCGCCATCTGTTCATTTAGCAACTTGTCGCTTGTCGCTAGGCCAAACAATTCCTCCTGGACCGGCAAGAAGCGCGTTTTATAATCTTCAAATTGCTGGCGAGTTAGATCGGCTAAGGCGTTTTGATATTTATCGGTTCTAATGCTTGAGCTATCAACACTGTAAATATCGTAATCAAAATCATCTTCCATAGATCTCTCCTATGTAGTCCAGTTGTTAGGGTCGTTATTTGGCGTGCCAGTGATCACGTTATCCATATCAGCAAGGCCGGTATCCGCTGGCAAGTTGTTGTAATAACTACCTGCCGCACCTGCAACTGCGCCAGCCGCACCTAAAATAGAGTCACTTTGTTGTCTGCTATTGCTTGCATCGTTAAACGCTTTTCGTTGTGAGCTGCCGGCTATATCGCTTAGCGTTGCTGTCGCTTCCTGTGACTGCCCTTGCCCCATAGCCATTACATTTGCCATCTTGCCTGTGTAGCGCTCCTGCCCCGCAACTTGTGAACGTGATTTTGCATCGCTTGTTACTGACGCTTCGTTGTCGGCCATATCACTAACAACGTTTTTGAACTTGCCGCTATTTGGGTTTATGCCGTTCGCTTCCATACTTGAAAGTGCGTTATTGCTGGCATCTGAAAAGGATTTTTTATAACCAAGATTTGTATTCTCGGCTATGTCATCGTAAACGCTTGCGTCATTGGCTTGCTTTGCTTCGTCAATAACTTGGTTTTCAAACGGCACGATGCTTTCTTGGTAGTAAGCCCATTCTTCGCCGTATACTTTGGCAAGCTCTTTTTCGTACTCTGTTTCTTTGACTTCGTTGGACTTACCCATGAATGTTAATCCCCTAAAAAGTGTCGCCACACGGTTAAATCATCACGCACGCCAGCGTGAGCCCAGCCATGTGAGGGAGCTACTTTGTTAAACCCGCGTCTAGCGGTTGCAAATTCGATAAATTGAGCCTTGCCGCACTTAGCAAGCCTAATGATGTGATGTAGGTAACGCTGCGTAGCATTCCCGCCGTGGCAAGACGCTACAGTTATTTCGATAAAGGTTTGGTTTTCAATATGGCGAGGACGCAAAATAAAAAAACCATCCGGCACCAAAAACAAAAAAGCCCACTCGTTTGAGCAGGCTTTATTGATTTCTTGGTATAGGTGCGGGTCGTTTGCAATGTTGCCTATTCGAGTTATTGGCTCTTTAAGCCGATCACGGTGTTTATCCCATGATACGCATTGCAGATAAGACTTTTCCATTGTGTAGAAATACTAACCTATATTGGGGGGTTTATCCATTATGAAATTGAGCTCGCCTTTTTAAACACAGAGCATCGTATATCTCCACCCACAGTAGGGAACCCATCCCTATAAGATGTAGACTGATTTAATTTTGCTGTATATGTTCTTGATGTATTTGCTGGTATGTCGTGGATAAAGTTACTAAATTCCTCACCCGCTGATGCCTTTTTTCTTGATACTATCGAGCTTGACCCGCTTCGATAAAAGTCAACGGTTCCGTATATGGGGCCGCCTTCATAAGCCGCGTAACCACTGCATTTTATGCCGGTTATCTCTACCTTTCTTGCAAATGGTTCAGGTGAAATGCTAAATGAAACAATAGTGTCTCCGCTGCTATTTATCGAAAGAGAAATACCCTCTTTTATAAGCACATCATATACATCACCTTCAAGATTTTGAGCATATACGGTGCCGTAAAAGCTCGCATTCTGCCCAAACAGCGAGTTGATATACGCCGTATCTATTTGCGCGCTACCAATAGCGCCATTGGCAATGTAGGTAGTTACATTTGAGCTCAATATTTTACTAAGTCCTGCGAATGGCCCAAGTGAAGGCTTGCCAGTTATGCTGTTGTAAGCGAGCGAGTTTAAGTAAGCTAGTGAGCCCAAGCTCGGCTTTCCTGTCACTTCGTTGTAAGACAATGAATTTTTAGAGGCTAGACTTCCAAGTGTGGGTCTGCCGCTCAAGTCTGAATAACCTAAACTACTTAAAAACGCGAAAGTTCCCAGGTTTGGCCTACCGCTAAGCTCGTTGTAGCCAAGCGAGTCTTTAGAAGCTAAATCGCCTAGCCCGGTCACTTTGGATGAAGGTATTGCGCCGGTGGATGACATTACAACGTTGCCGTTATTATCTTTAATGGTTACAGATTGAAGCGTGGCGCTTTTAGCAAGCATGTTCCCGTTCGGGTCAATCGAAAAGTTACTGCTGCGAGCGCCGTTGCTTGGGTTGTAGTTAATTGATGGTGTTGTCAGTCTTGAGCTAACAAGCAATCTATTGGCAAGCAAATCGTCAGTAACAAGGCTTTTTATAAATGCCTCGTCAATAATTGCAGTATTAATAACTGTCTTACCATCTGACACCGCGAATACTGGCGTTAAATCATCCCCGCTCTCATTTATAATTGCGAACTTTGCTCCCTTAATTGCAAATAAAGGATCGGCACCATCATTGATAAGACCAAAGCTACTCTCAATACCGTTAACGCTAGTATTAACTCCCCACATAGCTTCAAATTTTTGATCGTTACTTACAACTGTATTACCAATGACCTGAAGTGTAGCCCCTACACTATCTCCGTTCTCATCTTCAATAATAGATCTTAGGGTGTTTATTGAGGCTGTTCTGGCGCTGTCGGCTGTTGCCTTTGTGTAATAGTTATTTTCAATATCGGACTTAAAAGTTTTAAAATCGTCATTTGCTGATTTTATGGATGCGCTTATACCTTCTATAATCTGAGCTGTTGACGTTTCAGCATCGCTAAATGTTTCCTCTAATCTAGCTATTGTTGCCCTACTATCATTAAAGCTTGTATTTAAAATAAACAACTGTTTGGCTGTGGATTTCTGCTCGTCTGTAAGCACCTCTTTAGTTATAAGTAAATCGGCTTCAATCGCTAACCTTCGCTCAATGTTCAAGTCGTTTGCTAACGCGTTTTCTATAACTGCGTATGGCCCCTGCTCATACTCAGACCTTAACCTTTGAGTGAGGCTTGCTTGTGATGAGTCGCTATCTGCCTTTGTCTGATAGTCGTTAATCAGTATTGCGCCAATGCTGTTACCGTCAGGATCTTCTATTTCACTTTTTAGTGCTTGCGTTGAGGCGGTTATAGCCGACTCTGTATCTACCTTTGTTAAGTAGCTTTGTTGTAATATAGCCTCTCTATCGTGACTTACTTTTGACTCAAGCAATAAATTAGCTTCTGAGATACTATCTCTTAACAATGTTTTTGTTACGTAATTAACGGTTATGTTAGAAGAAACATCATCCACCACACCTTGAAGTCTAGTTTCTGCTGCTGATATGGCGAAATTAGTATCAATCTCGGTAAGGTATGCACTCTCTAAAAAAGCCTGGTTCTCATTTATTTTAGATAAAAGCTGATCTGTTTTTTGTGTGGTGGCTTCTGTCTCACTGGCAAACGCAGATCTTAGTTGTGTTATTGATGCGCTACTATCGTTAAATTCCGTGCTTATTTTTGTTATTGTTTTCGCTAGCGCTGATACGCCATCCGATATAGCCGTCTGCTGCTGCAGTATATTTGCCTCCGACTCAATTCTTTGCTGATTGCTAATGTCGTTTGCTAACGCATTCTCTATAATAGCATTATTTATATTTGAGTAAGAGCTATTTAACTGCTCAACCGTTGAGGATATGGCGCTGTCTACGTCAGATTTTGTATATATCTCATTAAAAACAAAAGATCCTAAACTATCACCCTCCGGGTTTTCTATTGTACTTTTTAGCAATTGCGCCGCTGAAGCTATCGCTGCGTTTGTGTCTACAGTCGTCATGTAGTTATTAGTAAGTGACGAGCTAACACCCTCTATAGTGGTGCCTAGCGATTCGCTTAATTGAGTTACCGCATCATCAACACCCGCTTTTGTGTAGTAATTTGTAATTAAGTTTGCGCCAATACTGTTACCGTCAGGATCTTCTATTATTGATTTTAACTGAGTTCCATGGGCAGAGATTGCTTCGTTTGTTTCAACGGTGGTTAAATAATCATTAAATAGCAAAGCACCAACACTACCACCATTAGTATCTTCAATTGCTGATTTCAGCTCATTAGTGGCTATTGATATGGCGCTATCGGCTGTCGCTTTTGTGTAGTACGTATTCTCAATATCGCTTGTTAAGGCAATGCCATTCTCTTCAATCAAAACCTTTATGGTTTCAGCGGCAGCGGCTATAGCTTCGTTAGCCTCTGTCTTTGTTAGGAACTCCGCAGTTATTCGCGCATTAATTCCTTCAACACTCGACTCAAAATCAATTAGTTTTTGTGTGTTGTTTCTCCAATTTTCATCACCAACCAGGGCCGCGTTTATAATCTGCCTTGCTATGGATTCGGTTTCATAGCTTATAACCTCTAAGCCCTCCCTTGCTTCGTCTGCGTATTGCTGCGCATCCTCCACTTCGCCATCAAGCCTTGCAATATTGTCGTTTATATTGCCAATATCAATAATGTAGCGATCTGACAGCTCGCTTATACTCTCCAAATCTATATCCCTAAGAGTGTCCTCAACAAATGATATTTTTTCTATGTCGCTAGTTAAAAACTCGCCTAAGTGGCTTTTTTCTATTTTTCCACCTAGCTTATTAAGTATTTCCTCCGCTGAATCCTGCGTTTCTGCAAACACAGCACTTGTAGCATGTATTGGCCCTTTCATATCTGCTACGTTAACGAACCTAACCCAATAGTAAAAAGCCGAGCCCATATTTACTGTGTCGCTAAAAATATCAGTTACCTCAGTAGCAATAAGAGTCGCGTCAGAAAAAATATTACCCTCAGACCTCCAGATCTCTGCGTAAGCGTGTCCTCTATACGTAGGGCTGTCCCATCGTATTGCTATAAATGTAAACCCACCAACACCAACAACACCTAAAGGTTTATGTGGGGCCTCAATACCTCCTGTTGTGGTTATGGGCAAGCTGCCATTATTGCCGCCACTTCGGGCATTGTTGATTAATGCCTGCCTTTTCATTTCATCAAGGTTAATCAAATCCTTGTAGAGTAAAGCCCTGTTCCCTAAATCTCCCCTTTGACCGGTTAGTATTTCGATATTTTCAGTTATAGCGCTTTCGCTTGGTGTTTGGCTGGAATTTCTGCTTATGCCTGGGAACCCACTCTTTGATGTAGCCATTAAGAAACAACCTCTCTCATTGTCGTAGATAAAGTGACGGTATGAATAACTCCTTTCCCAAAAATCTCAACGGCCCAAGAATCCCCTCTTGCCTGCGGCAATCTAAATGCCGCGCTCGGCATATCACCAATACCAATATTTAAAACGGCTTCGTTATCTGCGTAAACAATGAGTCCGCACTTATCTAGATTAACACCTCGAACTAACGCGCAAGAAAAGCTAAAATCGTTTGATTGATACTCTTTTGAACGCCACTCGTAACTTACCGGCTCGATACCTCCCTCCCACCGAAACACTGCTCCGCCACTACCAATATAGAGATTATCGTCCTCTAGGTTATTAAATCCATATTTGGCCGTGTTTGTAAAATGCCTAAAGTCACCCGTTTTCGGATTGAATATAAACCCTTTATTCAAATCTTCACCATAAAAAGCAAGGTACTTACCCTCTTGGTGATAAGCTTCTATTGTTTCTGGTTTAAAATATTTCCATTGCTCTTTAGTGATCACACTACTGGTTAGAATTTGCATTCCGTTTGTTGATAAAGACACCAAACCATCAGGGCTAGCATATATAATGGCCCCTTCAATTATTACCGCAGACCGCTTACTGGAACATGACTGTGTAAATTCAAGCTTTTGGCCTGTCATAGAGCTAGGTGTTATCCCGCTAAATAAATACGGATACCCTTTTGTTAGCACAGCAAGCGTATTCCCAAGCGCCTTAACGGTAACTATTTCATGTTCTGTTGTTTGTTGGTAGCCAGTCGGCCAAGCGTAAGGCAAGTAAGCCTCACTAAAGCAAACTGTACTATCAAAGAAACCAGCTAAAATACCGTTAGCCATTGTTGTTAGCCCTATCATATTCTCGTTAGGCATTTCGTAGTCGTATGTATCAAGTGACGCGCCAAGCTCACTTGTATTAAAGTCGTCAACAAATAAATCTTGCGATATTAATATCTCCGCAACAAAAAGATAATCCGCAACACCTCCACCTGTGGCTGTTCTGTATATTCTACGGCTAGTTATGTTTGAGCTGTTTGTGTTTGGCGGTGAAAATGAAAGTGTCACAAAAGTACCTTCTTCATCAGGGTACTTTATTTCAATTGCGTTTGACGCTTCACCTGGCGGGCCTTCCTCACCTTGCTCAGTAACAAATGTATGTGTGTAATATCTTGTTTCATCATCGTTAGGATCTGCTCTTAAATCTTCATCTTCAGGCGCCGATTCGCTTACCACTCCTATTATTGGCACTTCTGGCGCTTGAATGCCTAGCTTGTAGGCACTGGCTGGCATGTTAGTTCCTTGAAAGATCGTGTTATTAGTTACTTTTGGGTATCCGTCACCAGTAAAATAAACGCGACTCCATGGATCGCTAGCTACCGGACTTGCCACTGCGTTAACATCAACACTCCAAGAGAACCAATATTCATTTTCATGTAAATATATTGTTTTAGTATCATCGGGCACAGGGGCGGCTATTTCTAAATGCTCTTTTAATGGTGATAAATTTCCATTATCAAAGTGACAACCAAACGCTTTTGTTGCCGCTTCGTTGGGTAGTAGGCGCGGATCTAGTTTTGGAATTTCACCGCCAAATGTTTTTATAGTAATAACCGGCACAATTAAACTCCTAAAAAAGTTGCAGATCAAAGCCCGCAACCAATTGATTTTCAGGCTAAAAAATAACTTCATCCATAGGCATCAGCGGGAGACCTAACCCACCCTCATACTCAGAACCATCGTAAAGAATATGCTTGTAAGGTGCGTTTGGTTCAACCGCTGCGCCGTAACTAAGCGGTCCACCGTAACAGTATCGAACTAATGCGCCCTCAGCCCAAGCATCTTCACTTTTGTTTATTTTAAGTTCAGAGTTAATGATTGAAGCAACAAAACCTGAGCGAGTCCAAGTTCCGCCCGCATCTTCTGATATTTCAAAGCCATAAACGTCAGAATCAAAACCATCAGTTCTAAGCCCTGTGCCTGCGTTCGGAAGGCTAACGGCAACAGTTAGTGTTGTTCTTGACGCATTCACACTAACGCCTTGTATGTATGGGTCTTTTGACGTATCGAAGCCTAAACCTCTTGCTACACCAATACCACACCGGTAACCTAGTCTCCACGTACCTTCTGATATATCTCTGTCTTCATGTGGTCCACCATACCCATTGTCACGGATAGCCATATCAACTGTCTCTGGTCCTGCTGTAGCAAATTCATGAAGATCACAGAATGAGCGTTGTACTTTACGACATGCGTCAACGTACTGGCCTGAATCACCGTAATCATAATCATAAGGACCCTGATCTGACGTAGTGGCCCTTGTTGCTGGCATAACGACAAAGCCATAGCCGTTTTGAAATAAGTTACCAAAATGATGCCCGTCATCCGACTTGTAATCGCCAGTGTTAAATAAGAGCGCATCAAACAGCTTGGTATAGTCATAACCCAATACCTGTTCGTTTGTGTGCCAAACCCATAAAATCGAGCTTATTCTATTGCCACGTTTTTGAGCCATACAATCTTCTGTATCCGACCAACGTCTACCAGGATCAGCGTCAACCAGCCATTGCGTAACACCTGTGCCTGATTGAGCATTGTTTAGCATTAGTATTGGTGCGTTAAGTTTTACCCCAAGGTAATTAAAGAATGCGGCTATACCGTCTGGAATAGGATTGCCATTCTCATAAACAAACGTTCTCCACTTGCCTGCGTAGTTAGGATCAACATCAATCATCATTGACGCTTTAACGCCTGCGTTAAGTGTTGCAACATCAGCTTCTGAGTCTGACGTACTCATAATTCTAAATTGAGATTGATTAGGCGCAAATACCACATAGCCAGCACCAATACGTTTAGGCATTCTATGCTTTATCGCCCCGCTTCCGTCCGCAACTTCTATATTCAGCCACTCAGACTGTACCGGTGTTATTATCTCACCACTAAACGTACCGTTATCCACGCTCATAAACACCCAGTCAGAATACCCTATCGGACTAACAAGGCGGGCTTTAACGCTTGTAACGCTTGTGTGGCACTTGCCCACAACTTGAATTATTGGATGTTTATTACCATAAGGGGCAGCGAATACATCACCATCATGTATTGGCGAGTTTAATATCCAACTATTTTCAGACTGTCTTGCAATCTTGTTGCCAGGGAATACCGGAGCCCCGATAATGATAGCTGGCATTGAATCAACAAGATCTGTGTAGCCAGGAGCGAGCGGGACACTATCACCGTTAGCCAAAGTATGGTTAAATTGTCGAGCCATTTGAGCGGACGTTCCTAAGAAGTCGCTAATCTCAGCGCCCTTAGCTACGCTTAATAAGTCCTCGTCACCTAAAGTGGTTGGGTATATAAACATGCTATGCAAGCCACCGTAAAAGCGAGAATGTTGACCGTTAGATGCTGTTTGATCTTCGCTTTGTCCTAGTGTTGTAAGTGTATTAGCCACCGAGAAATCAAGTATATTAGGGCAGAATACATTGTTAGCATTAGCATCCTCTACAGAAACAACCTCTAACGTGTTCACATCAATGTAGCTAAATACAACGCTATCGTCGGCTCGTTTTCTTGCACACAAAATAATATCGCCAGTGCCAGAATACGGTAAAAGCAACGTCAACCGATCAGCTGTTGTTCCCTTGTAGTTAAATTCAAAGTGATTGTTTTTAGCGGTGTTGGTGTTCATACCACCATAATAAGATATATGAAAACATCGTGAAGCTGTTGCCGGACCACCAGCAATACCAAAGCGGTGAATGCTGTTCAACTTCTCATTAGGCATTCGGATTTTTAAAAGTATTGTTCCGCCGGTATCGAATACATCACCCATACTTTGAAGTACGTTATATTGAACTAAGTTAGGTGTATCTATATGGCCGTTGTATTCTTTTATTTCAACACCCTCAGTGTCACCCCAAGCTAAACCGCCATCACCACTCCATTTAACTGCCGTTATATCTTCAACTGTCCGAGATAAGGCTGATATGTTCGCGTTAACTTCTGCTATTTTAGTGTCAACGCCTTCTCTTGCAGCATCCCATTCGCTACGACCTAGAGCGGCGGCATTGGCAGCGTCAAGTGTCATTTGGAAAGGTGTTTTAATATCGTGTTTTTTCCCATGACTATCAGTAATAGAAACACTTTCACCCTCAGAATTAAGCCATTCTCTAATTTCATCAAGAAGTAATTGCTTTTGATTAAACTGCGTAGCAATTTGCCCAGCAATTCTTGTTAAAATCGTTCCTGAAGTACTTCTTTTTATAGCGTAGCTGCCAAGGGTAACGCTTTCACCCTCGAATGGCCTATCTATAAACAGCGTAGTGTCACTGTCTATACTCACAACTTCATACCAAACGTCAGAGTCAACCGTAAACGAATCACCTATAGCGATAGCAGTTAGATCGTTTACCCAATTAGAGCCCGTACCTGTAACCTCTTGAGATCCATTTATAATTGTCACTTCGCCTTCGCGATACCAAGAACCAGAGCTAGCCATATTAGTTACCTTTTTGTTGTGTCATCATTGCTACATCAGCTTGGTTTTTTTCACCTAACTGACTTCTAAACGCGTTCATGTGCATTTGACTCTTGTTTGGATCTGCTGCGTATTCAGCGTCTTTTGCATACGCGCGATATAAAATCCATTCAATAATGGCGTTGACGTAAATGTCATCGAGTGCGATCACTTCGCCAGTGTCGTTATCTTCAACAGTGATAGAGGCTGGCGCTTTAGAGTAAACAAGGGTTAAATTAATATCAGCAACAACGCCAGGGTAAACGTAGAATGTTTTAGGGTTTCGCTCGTCATAGATATAAAGCTCAACTTCGGTTGCTGTTTTACCTGCGTACCATGTGTCATAGTTATCATCGAGCACTTGTCGGTTATATGGACCGCGAATGGCTTTGCCGCTTTCGTTACGTGTTACATCAATAAGTTTTAGCGCATCTGCTGGGAGCGCTTGCTTAACACCTTCAACACACGCAAAATCGTCAATATCCACGGTGTAAGAGTCAGGACGGCGCAAAACAATGGCTCGTTGAGCGTCATTTAGATAATTTAATAGCTCGTCTTTAGGCCAACGAGTGTAGCCCGGATCGTTTAACAGCTTATTTACGCGCTGTAAGATTTCGTTTGATGTAATAATAGCCATTAGTAAAACACTCTTGTTTGTGAAGGTCTTTGCTCGTCCAGGGCTTCGATAGCAACTTGAAAAGCATCTCGGTAGCCATCGGTAAAACGGCGTTTAAAGTAATCAGACTTTGCCAGATCGGTCCATGCAGTATTAGGCATCATCAACAACGTTGACGCGGCACCATCTGCGATAGCGTCAGCCCAGCGGTTAACGATAGTGTTATCCGCATCAAAGTCATTAGGTAAAAGGAATTGCGGGGCGATATGGTAAAACACACGCACTTTAGGCGATGTGCTGATCACGGTTACTGTGCCATTTGACGACACCAAGAAGTCATCTGAGCTTTTAAGCTCGTTACCATTGGCATCTAAAACAAAATCAACACTGACAAATACGTGATCACTATCAATGTTAAGCTCCCCGCTTTCGCCTTTCTCAATTTCTTGAGTGCGAGCTAAAAAACGAGACTCATAACAAAACTTTTGATAGGCGCGACCTAGCTGGTCTCTCGCCATTTGGTCAAGAACGCCCCCGCAGCGTTCGCGAACTAACGGGATCAAGCTAGATAATTGCGCCATGATTATTCGCCCTGGTCTGTATTTTCGCTATCAACAGAAGCGCGAAACGCATCACGTACTTTTTTGCAGTATGCTGGTACTGGTTTTTTAGCACCTTCAATAGTTAAGTCGTGCGCTTCAACAAATGTATTAAGCTGATTTGAGCTGTACTTGCCTAAGTCGATTTCTTCGCCATCAACGGTGATTAACATGCTTGCATCAAGCGCTTCTTGCTTTTCAGCTTCTTCGCGTGCAATGCGTTCTTTTTCGGCCTGCTCCGCTAAAAACTTTTGTCGCTCGATATAGCCTTTAGCATCTTCTTCAGCAACCCAAACTTGGTTAAAGTCTAAAAAACGCTGAACAAGCTCAGACGGTACAGCCGTTGGCTCGCCTTGCTTGAAAATAGTGCGGGTATTACATACGGTGTCTTTTTTAAAAGGCTTCTTACCGATGTAAACGATATTCGTTGTATTGCTCATGGATATTCCCCAATAAAAAAGCCCCGCAATTAGCGAGGCTTGATTTAAACGTGTATCTAAAAGGCTTAGTAACCTTTGTAGCGGTACTCTAGTTGAAGTACAACTTCGCCGGTTGCCGCAGCCGATCCCGTATTTTTAACAACTAAATCACTTGGACCTTCATCGCCAATATATACAGGCTTAACAAATACGCCTGCATTGCCAGCGCTTGCAGTATCAAAAGCGGTTAAGTCCTTTTCACCACCTGAATGATCAACAACCTGAACTGTTAGCTCAGTGTCAGCGCCTAGCGCATCGTTAATAATACGAACGCCAGTGATTTGAGTACCGATTGGCAAGCTCTCAGAAGCAATAGTTGTAGCATTAGCCGCTAAAGCAGCAATCGAAAGTGTTACCAGGTGTAGCGATAGATTACCGGCGGCACCTTTATAAAATGTTTCTTTCATAATTTTATCCAATTATTAAAAGTTAAAATGAAAAGCCGGGTTACTCCGGCATAAAGGGCTTACTGTAGAGATACAGCCGTATCAATTACCATCGTGCCGTAATCGTTTACGCGACCTGTTTTGTCAGAGAAACGTACTTTCTTACAACCATTCATCCATACGATAGCTGTTTCGTTCGCGTTGCCGTGGTCGGTTTTCTCTGTAGTCATAGAGAAGTGCGAGCCTGAATCAGACTTACCGTAAGCATTCGCAAGCGCTTGACCACCAAGCAGGATTGCACGATCGATAGTTGTACCCGCTTCAACAATTTTAGTTGTCGCTAACTTATCGTTGTTCGATACAGTCACTTTATCACCTGCAAAGAAGCGTACAGGCTTACGATATTGACGAACAAGAATGTTGCGCCACATGATCACATCACCTTTGAATACAGGGTGATTGAAACCTTGGCCGCGTTTAATTGCGCGTGATTGTAGCTCTTGTAACTTTTTATCAGTCGCAGAAGCCCAAAGATCACGCCATTGTCGCGGTGTTACGAATAACAAGAAGAACGGCGACTCGTTAGCCATTTGGTCAGCTTCAAAGCTAATGTGCTTCATTGGATTAGCTTGTTCTTCCAAAATAAGCGCTAAGTCGTCCAGCTTTTCAAGCGTCATAATATCCGCAGCATCAATGCCTTCAAAGCTAGTCGCATCACCGCCAAACTGGTGACGGTCATACGTTGGTGCCATCACATCGTTAACCATGATTTCTTTAAATTCTTCATGGTTTTCAAGTGGAATGATGATGTCATCAGGAGCAAATGAGCCGCGCGCACCGGCCAGGTGATACATAGCAACTTCATCTTTAAGGTCGTTGTAGTAGTTACCAAGCAACGTTTTAGCTGTGCTAAGCAAGTTGTGCTTAGTACGCTTTTGCGACATTTTACCGCCGCTATCAACCATCTTACGGCCTTGGTCAATACGCAATTCAAATACTGTTTTGCTCAAGCTTTCGCCACGGCCTTCCAGTTTTTTATCGCCCATTGTTGGTAAACCGCTTAGGTTGTGGAATAAATCCATTTCAACCGAATCACCGGCTTGGCTTTGCAAGTCGTTGATCATAACCACTGGCGCGCCCTTTTCAGTTTGCTTTTTGCCGTGGGCCATATCAGCTTTAGCCGCTTTTGGTGCCGAACCCGTTAGCATGTTCACGAACGTATTTTGACGGCGTGTATGTGTAAACAGGGCAGCGCCAAACGCTTTAGCCGCTTGTGCTTTTGTAATTGTGCTCATTTTAATTTCCTAGAGAAAATCTGACGCGCTCTCAAGCATCGCTTCAATTTGCGCTTCGGTCATGCCTTCCATTTCTGCTGTGATAGTCGCAGCATCTTTGTCCAGTAAGTTTGCGTTAGCGCTCATATCGCTGGCTTGTGTGCCTACGTCAGTGGGGGTATTTGGGATTGGTGCAGAGTTTGCGTTGCTTGGCTTAGGCTTGTGCTGTTCACCAAAGGCGCTTTGTACGCGCTTTTCAACTTCTTTAAATCGCTCTGCTACAGATTTGTTTGCAAACGATGGGTCTTTTGCGAGCTTGTCATCAATAACCTTTGCCATATCCCACTTATCAACGTCACTTTCCATCCACTGTTTTAAGTGCTGTGAATTAGAAAACGCGTCTTGCACTTCATTTTGTGAAGTAGGTTGTTGTGGTGCCGGCTGGTTTTTGGTGCCGTATTGCTGAATTTGATTAGCAAGTTCACTAACTAATTCGCCTAGCTCTGGGTATTCGTCCTTTATGCGTTCCATTAGCTCAGGATCTTTAAGCATTTCACCTGGTAGTTTGCGTGGATCTATTCCAGCCTCTTTAAGTTGGCTGCTATGTAGCTCGGCTACACGTTTAGACTCTGCAAACTGGCTTTCAAGCTCTGCTTTTTCGGTGGCTAGTCTTTCGCGTTCTGCCTCGGCTGCTGCTGCGCGCTCTCGCGTTTGCACAAGTACGTCATACGGCAAACTGTGCTGCCCGTTCTTGCTGCTTATATCCGTTGCTTCTACGTAATACTTACCGTCAATTTCAACAAAACCTTCTGGTGCTTCACCTTCTTTGGTTGACGACACCCCTTCTACGTCTGTTTTAGCTGGTGTTTCGCTTACTTCCTGCTTTGACTCTGGCGCTGGTGTTTCTTGTTTGATTTCTACTACAGGCTCTTTTTCGCCATCTTCGCCACCAAACAACGTATCACCATCAATATCAAGACCAGCTAGTGCCGCCTCAATTTCTTCGTCAGTGCCATTTGCTAATATCTCGTCTAGTTCGTCCACTTTTATTACCCCATCGACCATTTAACGTATGGTTACGAAAATTAAAATTTAGGCGTATCGCTGCCCTTGCGAGTTTGTGCATCGCACAAAAAAGCCGCCTCTGATTGCTCAAAAGCGGCTTCGTTTCTGCGTAGTACGTTTTATCTGTATGGTTTGCGGAGCTTTACATTGAAACCTCCCCAGCTAATTACTGTAACTCGCCGGCCATTTTTTAAATAAGGCGCAGGCCGTACCGCGTCATTTGATTTTTCTATCTTAGCCGGCTCAAACGCTGGCATTATGTATTTTAAAAACCAGTGCTTGAGTATGTTCATGCTTACCCCGCGTGAATGGCTTGTTTAACTACGCTATGAAATAGCGCATCTTTGACTTGCTGTTTTTCTGGCAAGTGATGAAATGGCTTCAGGTGCTCATGCGTTTTGCTTTTGATTGAGCGTTTAGGTCCGTACTTCCAGCCGGCAACAATCATTTTTGCAACCCAAGCGTCATGCCATGCTTTAGCATCAGCATCGATATTGATAATTAAAAACGCCACATGCTCAATAACACCGTCTTTTTCTGGCTGCTCTAGCTCATGCCAATGCTTTAATGGCTCACGAATTACCGCTGTGTAAGCTTGATTAACTTCGTGACACATTTTTGCAATGGCTTGTATTTGTTCAATGTGATCTTCTGGTATGTGCCCTATGCTCTCTAGCTGCTTCATTGCTACACCTGTATTGCGTCTAGTTGCTGTTGAATGTTTGCTTGTACGTTTGATTTCATTGCCGCTATTTCAGCATTGCTTCTGCGTACTTCACTTAAAATCTTTTCAGTTTCAGCTATCAACTTGTCGTCTTTAACTTCTTCTGTTTCAGTTTTCTTCTGTAATTCAATAATTTTTACTTTTAGCTGTTCGCGCTCAAGAGTTAGCTTTTCAAGATTGCCTTGAATTTCTTGCATTTGTAGCTGTTCCATTGCCTGTGCTTTTTCAGCTTGGGCTTTTGCTTGTGCAAGTTCTTCTTCGCTCATATCTTCTTGAGGCTTAGGTATGTTTAACGCCTGGCGTAGAGTAGCTAAAAATTCCTCTTTATTCGGTAGGTCCATTAGTTCAACGAACATAGGCATTGTCGCTGCTTGTGCTTCTGGCGGTATTTGCGCCATTACATTGCTTAATAGCGTTGCTTGTTGTTGGCGATACGTTGGCGTAGCTTTAACCGGTGCTAATGCTAAGTGGCCTTTCCAGCGCGCAACATCGTTATTGCGCTTACCTTCTTCATTAGGCTGGTTAAGTACAATCTGCTTGCGCTTGGCCTTGTCATCACGGTTAACAGTTACCGGTATGTTGTTTTGAGGTTTTAACGCTTCGATAATGTAAGCAAGTAGCAAGTCGCCAACTCTGTTACGTGAAAAGTGAAAGTTATCGTTTAATTCAGCAAGTGTTGTTGTGCCTTGCTCAACCAAGTTAGAAATAGCAACACCACTTGTCGCATTACTGTCTTGGCCTAACATGGAATTATAAACGCCGGCTGTATCCTGGATTAACTTCATATCGTTTTGCATGAGGTTAAATTGCTGCGCAGCTATACCTACATCGTTTTGAATGCTTAACGCGTCAGAGGCTTTTAGTTTATTTTTACGCTCCGGGTTTAATGGTATATAACCGTCCGGCTTTTCAACTTCTTCTTTTAATCTGTCATTACTTAATTGTGTCGCATCTTCATCGGCAACAATTCTACGTGCTTGCAGTAAGTAGTTAAGGCGTATAATACGCGCATTAATACCGTCTTGCGCTGGCACCATTCGACTGATAAGGCCGTAAGGTTCGCCGCTTGCATCTTTTTGGTAGCCAATGAAAGGCACTAAGTTATACATGCCGCCCGGCGCTTCACTTGGTCTGTCGATAATGCGATGAGGGCCAACAAACCACGCTTCACGAACATTAGGGAAAGAAGCGTACTCAAGTTGTACTTTACCGCTTTGCACTGCCGCTTGGTGTATTTGATTCGTTTTATCGTATTCAATAATGCGCCCGTCACTCATTTTAATAACGTGTGCACGCTTCCATACTTTGTAGTAGATAACCTGCAGTAATACGCGGTTACGAGTTTGGTCTAGCCACTCGCTTTGTCCGCGAGTCCAACTTTGACTGTCGTGCCATGCTGAATGTAACGCGTGTTCTTCTACATGCTCTTTATCAACTGTGTTGTAAAAATCTTCCCACAAATTAACTGAGTTTTTTAAAATCTCTTTGTGATCAGGGAAAGTTGCAAGCGCTTCGTCCAGGTCCATCCATTTTTTACGTAGCATCCAACGTGCATCGCTGCGATCTGCTTCTTGTGCGTTCCAATCCCACCACACTTCGCGGCGGTGAATAAACTTAACACGATAAGGTGCGGCAAAAGGAATAGGGTTTTTTGTGACTTCTACCCAGCCAATGCCAGCTTTTAATTGACTAGCATACGCATCTGAACAAGCGCGATCAGCATGAGATAAACGCCACGCGTCCTTAAACTTCTCATTTAGGCCTTTTGCCAGTTCTTCGCCGTTTTCATCATCGGCCACAATCATTAAATCAGAGCGTGAGCGAGCTTCTAAACCAAGTACGCCATCAATAGTAGGCCCAATCATGTTGTGCACTATTTCTGGCTGTCCGCGATCCTGCAATACTTTTCGTACTGCCTCGCTTAATTGGTCGCCATCATAGTAAGCGCAAGCCTTAGTTGCTGGTGTGCGCCAATCCGGTTGACTATCTATATCGCCTAGTAGCGTTAACAGCTTATCTAGCGTAAAGCCGTCTTTATTTGATTTTACGTGATCAGCCATTTGTTATCGTGCCATCCAATGATTAGGGTTATGTGGTGCAGGTGTATTATCTTTAATTAGTCGCTTAGGCATTCTGACTCGCATTTCTTGTGCAATTGCATAGCTCATTACTTGGTCATCAAAGCCGCCTTGTTGCGCGCCCATTCGACCTTTTTTGTCGTAAACAAACGTATTAAGCTCGTTAACTGTACCGCGCCAAACAATGCCGTCTTTATCGTGAGTAAGCAGTTCATCAAGCCCACTCGTTAAAATTGGCTTTGACTGTGCGCTTGTATGCCAGCCTACCTTGCGTGTTTCTTCGTCCGTATCTTCACGATCAATGTGTTCTTCCGTGTAAATCCGGCTAGTTGGGTAAATCTCAACAAGCTCTTGAAGTGTTGCATGACCGTGATTGTTTCGCTCAACGCCGATATAGGCCTTGTTATACATAAGTCCGATATGCTTGTTTATATGTGCAAACCGCTTAGGGTCTATATGACCGAACCAATGTGCTACCTGTCGCCCGTCCGATCTGGCAACAACGTCTAATGAGCTGCGATCGCCGTGTTCCAATCCTTCGGCAACATCGGCACCGATCGCATAATCTTCGTTCTCGTCTGGTAATTCCCACACAAGAAAGAAACCAAGTGTTGATTGAGCCAGCTTATCGCCACCTTTAGCGCTTAAATCAACTTTGCCGTTCATTTTTTTGCGCTTGCCGGTGTATGGCTCAAGATCATAAACAAGTAACGGCTTAACGCATCGCCCTTCGGCACGCATTAAATCATCACTATCAAACACTTTACGGCCTGACGTTAAGAATGCTTCCATCGGTGTAGATGGATATTCCTGCTTCATCTTGCCTTTTTGGTTGCGCTCCTTGCCTATGTACCAGCTAATTTGCTCGTCTGTGAGTATTGCGCCGTTAGCTTTCTCAACCGCTTTAAAGTATTTAGCTTTTTCCTTTGATAGCTTTAAGCCACCCGGCGGCACAGCTGCTACATACTTAGGATCATCAAACCAAGGGTAAAAATGAAATTTAAAGTCTTGCGGGCCAAGCATTAAGCCTGACGCTAAAAGCTCCATCGCATCGACTGACATATCAAAGAAGTTACCGCTTGCGCCTTCTGCTGTTGACTCTATAAAAATATAAGAGCCTTCATGTACCGCATTCAGTGAGCCCGACTGAACCTCGTCTGCTCGTAATGGGTAGTTAGCGCATATTTTGCCGTATTCAGATACATGCAAAACCTGCAAGGTTCCCGAACGGAAAGAAACAGCGACTCGAATCCATGAGTCATTATTAAACTTAATGCCGGTGCCTGTTTTACTTTTAACTGAGCGCTTACCTGTTTTTAACCAACTTGGTAGCCGCTCATAGGGATACAATATCTTTGAGGAAAATATTGCGCCGGCTTCGTCCTTGCCCTGGGCAATTACCCCGCACTGCCTATTGTCGTTAAACATGGCATGGTCCAGGATAAAAACCTGTATTGCTGTACTAAACCCCAATTGACGCGCTTTTAAGATGATGTTTAAAAACCACATCGACATAAACAACACGGTTTGCGCTATACGACAACGAAATAAAACCTCACGGCCTTTCTCGTCCGCAATGATGTATAAGTTGTTTATTCGCCACCACCAACAATCAAGGTATGGCTCGCAACGCTCTAACAGCTCAACTTCATCTAGTTCAAAGCGTTCTTCTGGTGTTAACCAAGTGCTTTTAGGGTATTTAGCTAGTTTGGGTTGCATTACTGACTAACCACGGTATCTAAACCGCCTGTGCGTTTATCAATGAAATCATCAAGCTTGCTAGTGCCGCCAGCTTCTTTGCGTGCTTTTGCTGCTTCATGCTCTGAAATTTCTGCTTGATATTTGCCGCGCTTGGTTGCGTTAACCAGCGCTTGTGTTTGTTGTTTAATGCGTGACGTTTCAGCAATCAACTTGCCGCGTGCCAATGTATCTGTTTCAAGGCTAGACAGCGTTTTAATTATCGACTCAACGCGCTGAACGTTCCTATCAAGTGCATTCTCAGCCTTAAACATTGACTCATAGAGCCGCGTTCTTGCTTCGTTATTAGTGTCGGGATCATCTAATAGCTTTTGAATACCATGAATAGCATCCATTACTAAATGAATGCGTGCTCTACAGAGGTCTAGCTCATCTTCTAATGATGTGGCTTCAACGAGTTCGTTAATATCGTTATTGAAATACTTTGTGTATCCGCCATGCTTAACTAAATGCAGATTTCTACTGCCGGGCTTAACACCCGGCTTTTGCTTTCCTTCCTTGGTTTTACGCTCTTTCGCTTTTGGTGGTTTCTTTAAGTTGGCTTGAGGGAGTTTTATATATCGTCTGGCGGTCGCGTAGTTGATACTGTTACTTTCGCAAAATTCACGCGGCCCTATACCAGTTTCAGCATGCTCTTTTAGAAATAGCGCGCTTAAATCGTCCCATTTTGACACTACTTATCACCGTTGGAGTCCTTGAGCTCACTAAGTGCACGCTCGTCATCTTTTAACAGCTCCGCCATTCTGGCACGATGAAATTCCGCATCTTCAGCACGTTTTGCTAGTTCAAGTTGGTGACGTTTATGCTGGCTTCGCCAATTAATAAAAAACGTAGCGGCTGTAAAAATTATGCCGAGTATTAGCGCAATTGTATTTAGCGATAAAAGCCCGCCTGCTGCGGTGCCAATACTTGCGGTGTAACTTGCCACTGTTGTTGATTTATCCATTGTTCTCACTGGCCCACTGTTTGATTCGGTTAATGTTTTCATTGCATTGGTCTATAACGAACTCTAAATACTGAGCATATGCGAGCAATCCAGCGTTCATATCAATGTGCTGTTCTTCGATATTACAATTTAAGAGATATTCGCCCGGCGGAGTTAAGTACTGGTATTGCGTTTGTACTACCGTTTTTGTCACAACTTGCGGCTCTTGCGTACTTGAGCAAGCGGACAGCATCACAAGGAACGCTATCATTAGCCCATTGATTAACTTTCTCATTGCTAGACTCTCGTAATTGTTCGATGCTGAATTGCGCTTGATGTAAGCTACCTGTTAAGTTGCTCACCTTTGTTTCATATTCTTGATTGATTCGTGATAATGATTCGCGCTCACGTATCAGTTTGATGTTTTGCTCTTCACCTAATTTAACGCTTTGAGCTAAGTATTCTGATTGTATGGACAGGCTTTCAATCGTTGCGTTTTTAGCTTCGATAGTTTGATTAGCCAGCTTTAGATCATCGTCTAATGAAGCGAGCTGATACGCTGAGTAAGCAAGTGCGGCAAGTAACGCTGCTATAACGATCTTTTCAATGTTGAGTAGCTTTAGCATTGTTCACGCCCTCAATACACATTTTGCGCTCTTGTTCTCTGCGAGTAATTAAGCCTGGTAGCTTTTGGCCTTTAGCATAAACCCAGCGTGGTAATTCATCACATGCACGCAAACGTTGACCTTCGTTTAAATAACGTAGTAATGAGCTGCGGCGAAAATTGCCACTGCCGATATTGTAATGAAATGATAAGTAAGCCATGTGCTCGCCTTGGCTTAGCTCTACGTTCACAGCGTCCATTAGCATGCTGTTATGCTCGTCCAAGTCTTGAGCCAACAAGCCTAAGCATTCATCTTCTGTGTAGGCTTTTCCCGCTATAGCTGTTTTAGTATGACCATAGCAAGCTGTTTCAATACCAACGGGATCTAAATAACCTGTTAGCTCTTTACCTTCAAACGTTGCCACTGTTACGCCAGCTGCCGCAAGTACACCAGACAAACCAAGTGCGATTAACTTTCCTGCTTTCATTGTTAGCCTTTTGTTTCGCGCATAAAAAAGCCCAACTGGTTAAGTCGGGCGAAATGGGTAGCAACTACGTAGTACAGAAACGAAAAAATCCGCCAAGTCATAAACTAAGCGGATTTCTTCAACATGGAAAATAGTATATCAGGATTGGGGGGTTTGCAAGTTAATCATCCCACCTTGGTTTTGATATATGGCAATCGTTAATCCAATTAAACAATTGAGTTAAACGATTTTGAGCCTCTTCGTATTCTATACGCCCTAAATCAATAGACTTCCAAATATCAGATAAAACATCAGGAGCTTGCATTGGTATACCTATATAAAATTGACCGCGCAACATATCAAATAACACATCACCATCAGGACTTGCATCTTTGTTATCCCATATAGATCCAGTTCCACCAATTCCCCAACCACAAAGCACAAACTCCAATTCAACAGTTTGCATACTGTCTCTATTCTCATTCCAAACTTCTACTTTAAACAACATAGCTTTACCTTAAATAGTATTTTTTATACTTCCTCGATGCATGCGCACAGAGCTGGCTACAACACCTTCTAAAGTGAATTCGTCACCACCTTTGAGTACGTAAGGTTCGTATTCATCACTTGCAGACAGTAATTGATTGTTTTTAAGGTCTGCTATTTTGCAAACATACTGACCGTTTAGTACAGCAACTATTACGTCACCAGGCTCAACGTTCAAGCTTCTATCAATCAAAAGCACATCACCATCAAATATACCAACACCTTCCATCGAACGACCGCTAGCTAAACCATAAAAGGTCGCGTCTTTGTTTTTTTCAATTAAGCCTGTTATACCGTCGGGTAAATCACTAAGTGAAATGAGTTTATTAAAATTACTCTCAAACATTATTAAACAACTCGTTTTGAACTGGATCAGGAATATGTATTAACTTAAAACCTTCATATCCTGTAGCAACTTTGAGAGACTCAAATAGTGGCTTAGCTGTGTCATGGAAGTCGCTTTCCATCACGATTATTTCGTTCACTTTACCTATTATATCTATATTTGACTGTTCAATACTTTGTGCAAAAGGGCTAGAACTTGTCATGACTTCGAATTTAAATGAACTAATCTTTTTCCTGTCTAAAATAAGCTGCTTTTCCATCTTTTCCGATATGTTTTTATAAATGGGCTTTACATAATTTAAATAATCTGAAATCTCGTCTTGAGAAAGGTTCTTTTGGGCATTTTGAAAAATTATCTCACCATCACTTGAAAGCTTGTGGTAGTTTGCGGCTGTAAGCATATCAAAACTTTTGACAAAATTAAGATCTATACTTTTAGACTTAATTTCGTGAGCCATAAAATATAATTTCGATAATGATTGGTGTAACTCCTTTGCTGAATGATGCTTACTTTGATCAATCCAAGAGTTACTTGTAAGCCAACCTACTACTAATAACATGTTTGTAGTATATGCGATAAGCACCGTATACACGGCAATAACAACATCGCTAAAACTGCCCCAACTACCATCTTTTACTTGAAAAGCATAAAACAAAAATAACAGAATAATAAGTGTTAAGTACCCAGCTGTTAACCAAATAAACCAGTTTTTAAACTTACCCATTAAGCGCTCACCTCTAATTTTTCAGCCAAAGCTCTTAACTTATAAGCAAGCGTTGCTTTGGTATCGTTCCTATTGAAATACGCTTCGAGATATTCTGCATCAATATGTATGCGCAGTGTAAATTGGCAGTGCTCGCCATATCCTACAGGCTGAACTTCTATGTTGGTGAGTTTATCTTGCATGGTTATGTCCTTACTTCATGCATTACTTCGACGCACTTGCGCACTGCGTTATCGGAGCGCATTTAATCGCACGTTTACGTAAATATAATTGTTATATATTTCGCTAATTATTATTAATCAATAAGTTATAGTCGCGCACATTGCGCAGTAATTTAGGCTCATAGCTTGGGCAGGCAGAAAGGGGTAGTATGTCTATGCTTATACGTTTCAATGAATTGGCCCATTTAGTTATATAAACCTAATATAGCTTGAGAAAAGTCTAAATCGAAGTATTGATGTTGTTAATATTATAAATGTAAGCGTTGATTTATTGGCAACTTTTCACGCGACTTTTTGTGATTCAATTTCATCACACAACTTAAATAGGTTTGTCGAAAGTCCAAGCTGAGTTTTAGCATCGCCAATTGTTATATCATCATCTAATATGTAATCAGACTGAGTTCTTGAAACTTTAAGTTGCTTTAGATAAATAGCAAGCCTCCTCAATTTCACTTTTTCAATCGTTTCATACTTATATGCTTCACCGTCTAAGTACTCAATAAAACTCTGGTGAGTTCCAGTTCCTTTGTACTGTATTGGTTCTTCCGAAAGAATCTCATTCACTCGGTGGTAAGCAGCATAATAAGAGTTTTTAATACTGCACCTATTTGAAATTTCTCCATTAGGGTGAGCTAATGAATATTCTGCCTGAGAAAAAAAATCATTTGCGCATACAGACATAGATATTTCCTTATAAGCCTAATTTGAAGGTCTAAACCTAGTGCTAATACATGTATTATAGAAATCAGACTCAAGGAGATTATCAATTAACCTTTCATTTAAAGAGATTACATCTTCAACAGAGTAATCAACTTTAAAATATATGTCTAAACCTTCCGATTCATATGAGTTTATCCCTGACCCCAAATATACTAATTTACACTGTTCTAAAGTTTTTATTGTAATGTCGAAATACTTATAGATTGTGCATTCACTAATATTATTTTGCTCTGAAAAGGAAGAGATAAACTCAGCTTTTTCTTTAGCGCCTTCGATCTGAACTTTAAATTGTTCCAAAGCAGTCTCCATAGGCTCAAGTTTACTCAATATATGATTTATTTGCTTAAAATCATGATAAGTACAAGCTTCATTTAAAGCTTCAATCAGCATTATAGGCGATAACGACTCTATATATTGATTGAGGTAGCTTTCTGCTAATTTATAATGTCCTAACAATTTAATTGCATTAACGTGGTTGATTGCAATAAAAGGTGTAATACCATAATTATAAGTTGCTCTTCTGATGTACTCTTCACCTAGGTCGAAGTCACCAAGAGCATAAGACATTAGACCTTTTAAAACCAGTTTAGGCTCAAGATCATCAATTGCATCAATTTCTCTTGTTAGCCTCAATTTTGAAAAAAGCTCAATCTCAAGCCCGCCACTTATATAATTAAATATTCGCTCTAAAATATTATTGGCGTTCGATTCAGGTTGTAACTGATGAGTCATCAAATTCCTTAATTCGTTGAAGAGTATGTGCCTAGACCAGAAGTGGTCGAAGATTATACGCTTAATACTATCCTTAGTCTAACTTTGAAGGACGTTTCCTATAGACTAAACATCCCACAATTATTTCTGCATGTAAACAATATGAGATAAGTTTAGATTAAAGTCGAGTTATATGTAACTAAATTAAATGTTCGATATATTTTTCATATTTTTTAGGTAACAGCTCATACGTCCCCCCAAGAATCCCACTTACAGGCAAAAAGCACACCTCTTTCAAGATAGACCACTGCGGAAAATAATAAATAGCTGCCAATGGAACTTGTAGAAATATGCTTTCTAGAATCAAAGCTTTTGTCCGCATAAATTTTAAGAGCTTCCTCACTTGATTCGATTTCAATTACATTTCTTTGGCTTGATTTGTTAGCTACTTTTTACCTTTCGTGCTCGAAGTATCGGTTTTAGTTTGAATATTTCCAATATCAGCATTCCCTTTAAATTCCCAGTTAGCAGGTCCTTGGGGCTTTGCACCAGGTGCAGCCGATGGTGTTGTATCAGCTGCACTCGTCGGTGTTTGGTTAGTCGTTTCGTTATTTTCAGCCATTTTCACTTCCTTTGTTTTAGATTTTATATTTTCGATTATTTTAACTTCGTAAATCTGAACGCCGCTAGTAACTTTTTGATAGATGTATAATGGAGAAGCACAAGCGAGAAGAACAAAAGAAACAGAAACTGCAACAGTAGAGCCATGTAAGTAATTACCACGCATGATATTGTTATTTCCATTTCTTTCTGAAGCTTCTGAAAAACGATTTTTTAAATATTCATCAAAATCAGTTTGTGCTAGTTCATTGGATTTATCATCCGTCTCACCTTTTTCTTTATGCCAGTCTCTTAAAGATTTGAAATAATCAGCAAGTTCTTTTGATGGTGGAATTTTTTGGTAAACATAACCAATGAAAGATCTCGCAATATAGTAGACAGTCCAAAGTTTGCTTAATGCACACAAGGAAACAAAAGTAATAAAAAGATATGTTTGAATATTGCTATTGAATTTGAAACCTATAACTACTGAAGACAATGCCCCGCCGATAATAGTTAAAGCAACAATAGGGATGTTGGTTGCGGAAGCAATACCATTTCTTTGTTCCATTTCAAAATCGTATTGTTTTCGATAGATTTCCATATCCATACATTACCTCCAAGCAGCTAACAGCTTTATCAGAGGGTACTTTCACTATTTTAGCGCGAAAAAAACCCTATCTTATGAACTTATATTAATAGCAAATAGTGTAAGCTATTACCAGCTATAAATATTATGCTTGTTGAAGTTTATTTCACTATGTAAAACAGGGGAAAGTTTCGTCTTAGTATCTATTAGCTAATGCCAATTAACCCTGAGTGACCGCTGTTAGCTCATAGCTGCCTGGATAATCCCCAAAAAATAATGAAACCCAAACTTATTCATCAAATGAACATGAGAACAGATTTGAGCTACTCAAACTTAAAGCTGCGCACATTGCGCACTTTAATTTGCGAAAATACTCTTAGTCGCAATCTTTTGATATTAGAATGTTTTAGATTAGAACGAACTCCAACCAAATACCATATGCTAAGCAACATCCTCCATCTTTACGCGTATATTCTTGAATATATCGCTTTCCCAGCAGGCTATTAAACGCAGTAGCTCTTTAGTAATGTCATCGTGGCTATCAGTGTAGCTTTTATGCCCGATACCTATAATCTTGCATCTACTGCGGGTTGATACTGTCTTTCTGCCCCGGCCATGGCATTTAATACATATTTCAGCGTTTAGGTTATTCGCCTTTTGCCCTGGCACTAAACCACTACCATCACACTCACCACATACAGGTTGCACAAATTCATGTATCGCAGCCATTACTATACCGTTTAGTGTTTCCGGTTTAACTTTGTACTGCTTTATCTTTACGAATAACGTTATGTGCATAGTAAGCGAGCGTACAACACGGTTAAGTCGCGTTTCTTCACCCACATAGCGAAAGTAAGCCCAATTGGTTTGGCATTGTGGCAAACCGGCTAAAGCATGGGCTGCTGTTCGCCAATCAATAACATCTTGTCCACTTCCACCAAATGTACCAGTGAGGTTAAGCGTTTTAGTTGTAAGCTTTGCAAGTAGCTTAATTGGTTGCATATTATCTCACTCCCATACGTTTAAATATAGCGGTAACTTCGCTGTGAGCCTTAAAATCTGCGGGTTTAGCAAGTAAACCTTCAAGCGCTAAACACGGCCAAGATAAGTCGTAAGTTTCAATCCCGCCCCGCTTTAGCATCCACCCATAAACATGCTGTGCGTGAGTCATTCTTAGTTGTAGCGGTTTATTATCCATAAAGCGCCACCAAAGCGGCATCGCGCTTATCTTCGTTGCTTCTGCCCTTCCAGCCTGTAATTTGATTGAAATACTTATCGCTTCTTTTAGCTTCCCGCTTTACCGGGCCTTTTAGTGGTGTAATCAGTTTTACTTGATAGCCCTGGCTTTCTAGCACTTGCTGTATTAGCGTGCCGGTCGCTTTACACTTGCCTACGTCCTGGCATATTTTCTCGCGTACAGCGCGTTTGTTTTGAACCTTCTTGCCAAAAAGAGGCTTTATAGCGCTTGGGTTCTCTAATTTTATTAAAATATTCTCTTTTGGCCCTGCTGCGGCTATGTATTCAAACATATCGACAAAGCTTAGCGACTCAAGGTGAATGATTGTTTTGCCCTGGACAACAGCAACACCGCTTTTTACAAAGTCGGGATCAATGCCTATCGTTAAATTCATTTAGCCACCTGTATTAATTCTTGCTCGAGTAAAAGCTTTTGTGTCCTAATCATGCCCTCGTAAGCGTATATAGTTAACTCGTTTGCACTTCCTTGCGCTACACGCCTATCAATAACATCGTGACACGCTGAACATGCGTAAGTTGCGTGAATATCATCACACTTCTGGCCCATGCCTGAGCCTTTGCCAACATGAGCAAGCACAACTGTTTCGGGGTTGCGGTTGCATACGCCAGGTATACGCACTTGGCATTGCTGGCCGCGTGCACTATTTCTTATTTTTTTACTAATGACTGACATTATTTGTCTCCCCGTACATAGCCAAGTGATAAAGATCGTCCGGCTGTGGTAGTAAAAGCTCTAAATATTCAGCGCAGTATTGCTCTAACCAATTTAGATACTCGCAAAACTCTTTTGTGTTTAGCTTGCGCGTTCGCTTGCGAACGATAATTGGTTCCTCGTTGCCGGCTTGAATAACTTTTACACCAAACTTTCTACGCACAAATACTTCGTGTACGTCCTCTGAGCTATTTTCTTGCCCGTAGTGCTCACGAAAATAATCAGCAATTATCTGGTTCCACATCCAAAGCAGTCTGTTTTGAGCTAAAGAGCGTTTTGCTTTGTGCTCTTTAAACTCAATAACAACATTTTTGCCCTGCTTTAAAATATCCCGAATAGCCTTGCCCACCTGCGGCATTAAGTATTGGACATTTGTTACGGTTAAAACTTTTTTGCTCATTAGGCGGCCTTGCCTTGTTTTTCAATTGGTCCCGGCTCTTCCTGCTGCGACGCCACTGTTTCTTTTTGGGCTTGCACCAAAATATGTGCGCCAATAGTGAGAAGTACATCTCGCATCTGTCTATCTAGCTGGTTTTTATCTGCCAGCACTGCTACGGCCTTGGTTAGATTGCCAAACGCTGCATCATGATTTACCTGTGCACCATCTTGAATAGCTTTTGCAGCCTGTGCCTTTGCGTTAGAAATAAAGCCATCGCAAAAAATCTCACCGGCGGCTGATAACTGAGTAAAAGTGCTTTTTTTAATTGTCGTCATAATTAGCTCCTAAGCTGTTTTTCTTGCGTTGTTAAATGTTTTTTCTAATTCAGCATTAAGCGAATAGCCTTGATTAGCCGGCACCTTCTTTGATGTGAAGTTGCCAGGGCTCGCTTTAACGTCTTGCATACGATTAGCCGCTTGCCTGTTTTGGCTGTGCGACTTGTTACGCTGTGCATGTTTGTTTTTTGCGGCCTCTTTTTGGTCCTTGATGTACTGCGGTACGCTATCAACGCCACACGCTTTAGCTGCTTTTGCCATTGCGCGATTAGCTTCTGCTGTTGCAAAGCCTAATTGCTTTGGTGTTGGGTTTTTAATTCCCTGTAAAGCTGCGGCCTTTGCTTGCTTCGCATCTGCCAGGGCCGATTGATAGTGAACACCTAAAATTTCTTTTAGCGCTCTAATAAATTCTTTTTGATCTTGCTCGTATGATTTAGCCATGAATTAACCCACATACTTCAAGTAAGCCGGTGGCTCGTTAAACTCGATTTTTAGCGGTATCGGACTTAACTCATTCTTGCCGTACTTATCAGCAAGTTTTGTATATCGGTCCTTAGCCATCTTTTGCCATGAGCTATCCGCTAGCGTTGCGCGAGCTGCTGCGATTTGCTGGTTAAGCCAATAAACTAAAGGCTCCGACCATTCTTTATCCTTGCCGTAATTTTTAATGCGCTGCTCGTTCATTTCAGCAATACACTGTTCTAGTGTTGGCATTCCGCGTGCCTGCAAGCATAAAATTTTAAATTCGATAGGATTTGGTGCGTGTCGTTCCGTTGCTGATCTTAATCGGGCAGCATCAAGCGCCATGCGAACGTGCTTAGCAACAATGCCCATACCGTAAAGCTGGCTAGCGTACTCATTTGCAAATAACGCTAGGTTACCGCGCCAATTAAAATCGCTGTTTGGGTAGTAAGCTTTAAGTCCTGGTAACACTTCGTCACCAATGATTTTAATAAGCACGCTGTTTGCTTGTGGCTTATCGCCATGCTGGATTGTTGGTAACTGGTTATTCATCACAACACCTCGTCGTCATGTGGTGAAGGAATGTGAGAAAGTGAGTCCTGCAAGTAAGCCAGCTGATCGCCAATGTTGTTTGATTGACGTTGGCCAGTGTTTGAATATTGAGTTTGGTTCGCGTTAGCTATCCAAGAATATTTAAAACCCTGCCAGTTTCGCGTTATGCACTCGGATAAACACTCATCGACACTGAGCCCGTTTTGAAAAGCAATTTGAAACTGAGCCCCAAAGTTGTTAATCACGGTTTGACTAACGCTCGCTTTTTTGGATTTACGCATAGCAATCCAGTCATCAAAAATTTGATTGCTAGGCATGGCTGGCCAAGTAGAAAAATCTAAAGATTCAAGCAGACTTTTTTTGTTTATTTTTTTTATATTATCTTTTGTATTAGTTTCTTTTCTTATGTGGCAGTCATTTTCGACTAGTTTTTTAGTCGTTTTTGACGAGTTAGCTAGTCGTTTTTGACTAGTTTTAGGGGTGCTTTCAACTAGTTGTTTTTGACTAGTGTTTATTTCTTGCCAATCGCTAACAACAGGGTTGATTCCAGTGTTTTTACCATCACGAAATAACACTTTCTTAGCGATCAAACCTTTAATTATTTTCCCGATATTCGTGCTATCAATTCCGGTCAAACTGCTAATTTGTGTATTCGTCATCCAATCATTTTTTTTCTGCCAGCGGTACGTTTTACTGATCACAGCAAATACAATTTGATACTCTCGCGCACTTAGCTTTACCGGTGGGTTTGCAAGCGTGTCAGTTAGCTTTTGGGCTAGCCTGTCATAACCTTGCTCAATATCTGCTTTCACATAACCACCTGTGTCATGTTGATTAATTTCGTTCCCTCGTTTATCAGGGAACTTGTAAACTTCTGCTAAATTGTTCATAATTATCTCGCTAAATTGAAACCCGCTATCCTGCCTCCTAAGCTGATGCGGGTTTTGTTTTACCTGCGAGTTGCGTAGTTTCTGCTACGTAACTCGCGCATTTCTGCGCAACCAATACACAAATTTGTTTTTATCGCCTTTTTACGCGCCTCTTGAATTTCACTACCACACTCAATACATTCATCTGTTGGCACTACTTCTGGGCGCTTTAAGTTCGCAATCTGGAGCGCTTCGTGGTGCTCCATTTCTTGCTGTGCGCTATCTGCTAAATCCATAAATAAAACCTAAAATTAAAACTGATTAAAAAGCGCCCTTTTGTCTGCTAGCATGCAAGTGCGAATTACTAAACCAACAAACAAAAGGACAAAAACATGAAATTCGATATTTCTTCTTTTAATGAAATTGCAAAGCCACTTTTAAATAAACTTGCAGAGCAATTCCCATTACCAATTCAAGTAAATACAAAAAGATATGAGATCCTTAATTCAGGACTCGAAACCGAATCACAACTTTTAAAAGCAACACTACACTTCCTACTTCAAAATAATTATCTATCAGCCCAAGCTGCAGGCTCTGACGGAGTCATAATTGACTACCAACTAACGGAGAAAGGCTTAACGCTACTTAAAATCAACTTTGAAAAAGAATTCAGCAAATCGCCTTCCGTTTACGAGCAAGACAAAATAGGCTGCTAACTCCCCGCTCATTTAACGGCTTACGAATCCTTTTTGTAGGCCTCTTACATAATTCGCAATATCAAGAACAAACCCATCACGCGCGTTACCATGAAAGCCCAAGGTGTCAGCCTCTTGGCCTATTAGATTGGCTAACCTCTCTGCTGTCTTGTCATATTCGATGCTGTCAAATAGCGCCTTTTCCGCCAATAAAGTTGCATCATTAGCTTTACTTTTTTCACTCATCACGCCACCTTCAACGATGCTGACTTAGCTGCCACTGGTTCATTAGGATCAGGCCTAACCATCTGTTCAATTTCAGCGATAAGTTGAAGCGCAGTAGTAATGATTGAATCGCCATTTTTTTGAATGGCATCAAAATCAGATTGAGTAATGAAACCTTTTTGACGAGCAAGGCGAAACGTTTTAGCGAAATCGCCTATTGTTTCTTGTTGCTTTAAAAGCTGATCAGCAACTTCATCATCCGACAAACCAACGTCCGGCAAATCTACAATTGTCTTGCCTTCGCTATGAGCCCAGGCATTTAAAATGCGGTTGTCACCAGTTATATGCTGAATGGCGATTGCCTCTTGCAGCGTTAATACGTGCGAATCAATGTTCGTATTAAGCTTGTTACTAAGTGTTGTTGGCGACTTAGCCATAACACGCGCAATTTCAGACACATTAAAGTCACCTGCTATGCTTGCGGCGGCTTCTAGTGGGCATCGAGCGCTTGGTTTTGCGTTTCTCGTACTCTTTTTAGATAAAAGCATTTATAGTTTCCTTACGCTGCTGATTTGGGTTGATCGCTTTCATAAAGAGAAAGATCAACCTTTAACGCGCCCTTAGTGATCATTTGCAATTCAAATGCACGACCACGAGGGACACGTCCGTCATTCGACCAATGAGTTATTGAGCCCTTGGTTAGTGGCGGCGTAAAAGCTTGAGCTAATTTCGACTTCCCACCAAAATATGAAACTGCATCACTAGTTCTCATGTGAACCTCCTAATTAATTTAACTGGGAGTATAGTTTTATGAACCCCGGAAAGTCAAGATAAACGAACCACTTAAATAGTAAGATGTTTAGATAACTATACTTTTAGGCTTTATATATGACATTTCAAGACCGACTAACTGAGCAAATGGCCGCTGTTGACATAAAGGCAGTTGAGATAGCAAGGAAACTAAAAATATCTAAGGGAACGGTTAGTCAATGGTGTACCGGACTAAACAAGCCACGTGGCGAGAATGCAGTTAAATTGGCTAAAGCTTTAAGGTGTAACGTCTCCTGGCTTATGGAGGGGAAAGGTTCACCTAATAAAAATGTAGAATTAGAGCTTGGGCCCGATTTGAGAGATCAAGCGCCGTTAATCTCATGGGTGCAAGCGGGAAAATGGAAAGAAATAGATATGGAAAGCTTGCGTCAAACCGACACCACGTTTTATCAGCATACCGCCAACGTAAGTGATGAAGCGTTTGCTTTACGCGTCAAGGGTGACAGCATGACCAGTTTTACCGGCGGCAAGTCAATACCCGAAGGCTCTGTAATTATTGTCGATCCAAATATGCAAGCAGAGCATGGTAGAGTTGTCGTTGCACGACTAGAAGAAAGTGACGAAGCCACGCTAAAGCAACTTGTTATAGACGGCGGAACCAAATACTTAAAACCGTTTAATAATAGCTATCCAACCATGTCAATAAACGGAAACTGCACAATAATCGGTGTAGTAAAACAAGTAATTCAGGACTTTTAAGGATTGATTATGCAAAGAATTATCTCGGCACTTTTTCTTTTTACAGCCTTCTCGACTAACGCTTATTTTTACTCAGGCAACGATCTCCGTGAGCCGATACAGCAATATTTAAAAGCCGAAGCAAGCGATAGTGACACAGACTACTCAAAAGCCTATGAATATAGGGGGTACGTGCTAGGGGTGTATGATTCAACAGCTCCTTTCTTGTGCATTCCAAGCAAAGTTAGTAGTCGTCAAATATTAGCTATGGTTGCAAAGCGCCTCAATAGCAACCCCGAAGACTGGCACTTACCAGCAAGAGCATTAATCCAAAGTTCATTATTTGAGTCCTTTTCTTGCCCAAGTGAAGATAAAAACTAAACAAAAACTTTTAATGATAACTAAAATGGTAGAGGCCGAATTTAAAAGTAACTAGAGCATAGTCAACACCCCCACTTTTTAAGCGCCAACCCTCGGCGCTTTTTATTTCCAACCTAAATAACAAACGTTACAAAATATTTATCAAGCTGAAGCAGGCGCGGTTAGCGCTTTCGTCATTTTAAATTAAAATAAAAGTTTAGTTTTATGAACTTTTTATTTGACAACTTAGTTTAGTTGTATAAACTAAATTCAAAGTTTAGAAAAACGAACCTTGAGATTTAAAATGACTATCAACACTAAAACATTCCCAGCACTATCACTTGAAGTAAAAACGCTTATAGCAACGCTTACGGCTGAATCATTCAACTTTAGAAGTCGCGTGCATGTAAACGTTGTTACTAATGCAAATGACCCATCTATTAGTGTTTTTATTTATGTTGACGGCAAGTGTGAAAAGTCTTTCTTAACAATGCTTAACGAAGAAAACGCGGCAACAGAATTAAAGAAAGTGCTTGATGCGACAAGAGAAAGCAAGCGCATAGGCACTTACACCCTACCTACTCTACTAGCGAGCTAGACCAATGAGCAACGCAAAAACACCAGCAGAGATCCAACGCTTATTAGCCGACCCGTTTGAAGAACACGATATTGAATGGCGCGTTCAACAAAGTGGCGTATCTGGCAAGAGTAATCCGTGGGTAATGGTTATCCCTTACATCACCAACCGTGCTATTCAACAACGCTTAGATGATGTTGTCGGCATTGATGGATGGAAAAACGAATATAAAGAAGCGGCAGGCGGCAAAGGTTACTTGTGTGGTTTAAGTGTTCGCTTTGGCGATGACTGGATCACTAAATGGGACGGTTCAGAGTATTCGCAAATTGAAGCATTAAAAGGCGCTTTATCTGGCGCGATGAAGCGTACAGCGGTTCAATTTGGCATTGGTCGCTACCTTTACTCACTTGATACCGAGTTTGCAACATGTGAACCGGTTGAGAGTCGATTTGCAGCTAACGGTGAGTTTATCAATATACCGCTTAATAAGAGCAATAAAAACGGCCCTAAGATGAGCGCTGAATGGTTCCCGCCCACTTTACCCGATTGGGCTTTACCTTCTGCCAAGTTTGATAAGTACCTAGATGCTATCGAGCAAGCAACCAGCCTGTTAACACTGCGCGAGCGCTACGAACAGGCGTTTAAATTCGCTCTAGCCGTTAATCGCATTGATATACGCGACAAGGCGATTGAAATTAAAGATCGCAAAAAAGCAGAGCTTGAAGCTAAAGAGCAAGAAAACACCTTGAACGAAAACAAGAAGTTTCACGCCTGGCTTAATCAATCTATCAAAGATCGCATTGTAACTGCGGAAAACGAATCAGTATTAAATTTGAACCATAAGCACTTATTACAAGAGCTAAAAGGTCATTGTCGAGCAACCAAAGTAGATAGCAGTAACTTTGTAGCTCAAGTCAACCAAGCGCATACAGAGGCGCTAAACAAACTTAAAAACGGAGTATAGAACATGACTGTCAATAAAATTGAAAAAGAAGTTAACGGCGAATTAGTTGAGTTAGTTGAATCAACTCAAATTATACCGTTTGTTTTTTCTGAGAGCGTAACCGAAACCACGCTAAAGGATTTGCGCAAGCAATATCCTAAAAAATTAAAGCTTGATATGAGCAATGATGATGACTTTAAAGAAGCGCGAAAAATCAGAACTGAGCGCAACAAAATTACAAAAGCGATAGACGAGAAGCGTAAGGCTTATTGCGCCGAAGTTAAAGAGTATGCCGACAAGCTGATCGGTGACATTGATAAAATTTACACTCCTTACATTGAAGCGTTTGAAACAGAAGATAAGCGCCGCAAAGAAGAAGCAGAGCGCATAGCTAAAGAGCGTGAAGCCTTTTTAAACAAGCAGCGTGAAGAAATAGCGCAAATGAGCAGCTTTGTTGACCAATGCAAAAATCAAGGTTCACAGTTTATTGCTGACACAATCGAAGCCGTTGATCTTGTTGATACCGAAGCGTTCGACAAAGAGCTTATTCACGAAGCTATCGACACCAAGAAAAACATTATTGAAGCGCTTAACAGCATGTATCAAGCGGCTAAAGCAACAGAAGCGGTAGCAGCAGAGCGCGAGCAGTTACGCATTCAGCAAGAAGCCATTGCACAGCAAGAGCGCTTACAAAAGCAAGCGCAAGAAATTGGCGAACGCATTAACAACCTTCGTAATGATCCAATGAATTACTTCGATAAATCTAGCGCAGAGATAGCCGCTCGCATTGAGAAGTTAGAGCAGTTCACGCCTACCAATGAAAAATTTGGCAATCGCCTTGATGAAGTTATTCAAGTGTTAGCTCAAGTTATTCAGCAGCTAAAAATGATGCACCAACAAAAGCTACAACTTGAGTCAGTGGCCGTTACTACAGCGCCAGAGCCGCAAACTCAAGTAAGCCAAGAGCCGGTTGAGCAAAGCGCACCTATTGAACAGCAAGAGCATGAAGCGCTAACCGAAGTAAACCGCATGTTAGACCAAGACGAGCCTTTACTTGGCAATGAGTTTAAATCAGCAGTGTTTGAAAATACAAGCGCGCCTACAGGTTATACGCCTCTTTCATCATGGCCTAGCAGCCAGGACCGCGCAGACAATGACGAGCTAGATCGTGTTTGTGACCAATTAGACATAGCAGAAAGCTACATCGAAGTATTAGAGCAGCGCTTAAACAAAGCGCACGCAGCATAAGTTTCCAACTCCGACCGAGCAAGCGCCTTCGGGCGCAAGCTCTTTTAATGAGGTTTATATGAAAGATTCAAGAGTTCCACAATTAAGAATGGTCGATCATTTACGCTGTGATGATATTCGATTTGGCCTAGCCATCGTTAAAGCGTCTAAGTTCCAGGGCTCAGAAGGCTGGACGTTGCCTGGCTGTAAATTCACTCGCAATAGAATTGAAGCCTATAACGTGTGTAAAAAGATACACAACATAATTGAAGCCGCAGGCGGTATTCCATTAGTAGCAAAAATTAAGCGAGCAGCCTAATGATGCACGACTACATGGCAATAACCGGAAACAGCTCAAGCGCACAGGAAAAGCAGAAGCGCAGAGATTTTATAAAGATGGTAGCAGTAAATACAGTGCGCGTTTTAGTGCTAGCCATGATCGTTTTAATAACAACTAAGTAGGCATAACAATGAAAAACATTCATGTATTCGCAGCAGAGCTGCCAAGTATTTCAGCTTTAGAAAGTAAGGTTGAGGAAGAACAAGGCGTTATTTTTACAACGCTAACAGATAACCAGTGGAGCAATTTGGGCTTTAAAGTAGATCGCCAATTTGTAGCACTGGATAACGGTTACCGCATTGATTTCACCTATAGCGCTAAAGACTACCCTAGAGCACAAATTTTAGAGCGCATTAATGAAGTGGCAGACACTTGGCCTCACGAGCCTAGTAAAGAAGAAATGGGGAAAATAGCAGAGCAGGTTAACGCGGACTTTTGCGCTCGCTCAATAGTAAAAACAGTTAACTTCTCAGCCTTTTATCACGAAAAAAAGCAAACGCTAATTTTTGATAGCAAAGCAGCATTAGCGCAACGTGCACTAGGTCTGCTTATAAAGCTGGTTGAATCAGTTGAAACCAAAACACTTCACTGTAGCGGCATTTCCAATTCACTAACAACCAATATGCTTGATCAGCTGAATAATTCAAATAGCGAATACGACACCAAGCTTTACTTTGCTGGCTTTGAGGTTGGCGACTTGTTGGTTATGCAAAATAAAGATAAAGACGTTGCACGTTTTAAAGGCGATTACCCTACCGAAAATATCAAAGAACTTATCGAGCAAGGTTACGAAATCAAAGAAATTGCTCTTTCAAAAGATGGGCTTTCATTCTACCTAAATCACAACTTCAAAATTAAAGGCGTAAAAGAGCTGTTTGAAGTTGAAGGAGCCATGTTCGATAACGCTGATGATTATGAAATACATAAGCAAGCGATAGCACTTGAGCTAATGACAGGTCATTGCGAGCAGCTAAGAAATGCGTTCGACAAGCAAAGCTCTACCAACGAGCAGGAAGATCTAGATCAAGACGATGGGAACGAGTCATTAATTACCGAACACGATGCCAAGTATAAAGACAGTAACGGCAATGACGCATTTTATGAAGAAGCAAAAGCGTTTGCCATAGAGCAAGGCCAGGTATCCATATCACGAACACAGCGCAAATTTAGAATAGGTTACAACCGCGCTGCGCGATTAATTGAGCAACTTGAAGATAACGGCATAGTTAGTGCGCCTGACTATAAAGGCCAGCGCACTGTTTTAATTAAATAAGGAGTAAATCATGGCTAGAGGTATAAATCGAGCAATTCTTATTGGCAACTTAGGCGAAGATCCTGATGTGCGTTACATGCCTAATGGCAATCCAGTAGCAAAAATCAGTCTTGCGACTAGCGACAGCTACAAAGATAAAAACACAGGCCAAATGGTAGACAAAACCGAATGGCACCGCGTTATTTTCTTTGGAAAATTAGCGGAAGTTGTGGGCGAATACTGCCGCAAAGGTTCACAAATTTACGTTGAGGGTAAATTACAAACTCGCAAGTGGACCGACCAACAAGGGCAAGAAAAGTACACGACTGAAATTATCGTCGATGGCTTTACAGGCCAAATGCAAATGCTAGGGCAAAGACAGCAAGGCCAAGCTAGCAATGCGCAAGGTGGGCAGCAACAAGGTAGTTACGGTCAAAACAACCAAGGCCAGCAAAATAACCAAAACACACAAGGTAATAATTCTTACGGCAATAGTAATAATAATTACCAGGGCAACAACCAAGGCCAAAACAGCCAGCAGCAAGGTGGTTTTGCCCCAAAGCAGAATCAAGGTGTTAGCAATAGCCAATACATGAACGGTGGCCAACAAGGCGGCGCATCTAACCCTATGGGTCCAGGTGCTAACTTTGATGATGACGATATTCCGTTCTGAGGAACAAGGAGAGCCCTATGTTTGAACAATTTAAAGGCAAAAAATTTAACCTTATTTACTCAGATCCAGCTTGGAAATTTAGCAATGAAAAAACCGGTGGAACAATGACAAGCGGTGCAAAGCACCAATACAAATCAACAATGAGCGTAGACGAGCTAAAAGCTATGCCTATTGATGATATTGCGGCGGACGATTGCATATTGGTTATGTGGTACGTAGGTTCAATGCCACAAGAAGCCCTGGACGTTGTTAAGGCATGGGGCTTTACGCTTAAAAATATGAATGGCTTTGTATGGAACAAGCTAACTGTAAATAACAACCCGTTTTTTGGTATGGGCTTTTGGACTCGCGCCGGTAGCGAGTCGGCAATTATCGCAGTTAAGGGCAAGCCGAAAGTAGCAAGCCGTTCAGTGCGTGCAGTAGGTAATTATGACACCGAAAGCCTAGACGAAATATTAGGCCGTGGCGTATTTTCCGGCGCTTACCCTATCGGACAGCATAGCGAGAAGCCAAACGAGTTTAGAGAAGCGTGTGTTGATTTGGCCGGCGATGTACCACGCATCGAGCTATTTTCTCGCAAGCGCGTTAAAGGCTGGTCGGTTTGGGGTAATGAAGTAGGCAAGCTTAATAAAAAGGCAAAAGCAGCCTAATGAAACCACGCACTAAACGCAGAGCGCATACCTGGTATACGCTAAATCAAGAGTCAGGAGCAATTAATATGAGCGGCAAAATTGTTTACCAGTGCGCTGTAAATGGTGTTGTTGGTAAGGCGGGAAAAGCAATAGCACTTTGCGGAAAGCATAAGTTAAAAGGCGGTTGTGGCGCACATGGCAATACCAAGTGTGAACATAAAGTTAGGTTTGCAATAAAAGGTGACACCCAATGAAAACCATACCAATGATATTTAATCAACAAATGGTTAAGGCGCTCGTTGATGGCCGTAAGACTGTTACACGTAGACCGGTTGAGTCTTGGAGGTTGCCTGTTGAATGCTCTTATCAAGACGACCGTTATCCAAACTCAAAGTACATGAGCACTGCAAGCAACCATTCTAGGTGGGGTTTTGGTGTTTTTGGTGAAACACCAGAGGCAGCAATGGAAAATTATAACGGAGAATACAAAAGCTGCGCACCATACAATAAAGGCGATCTGATTTGGGCTCGTGAAACATTTAGGCAATTTAATAGCTCTGACGAGTGCGGTTGTAGTGATTCACCTTGTGGTTGCCCAAATAACGGAACTTATATTTATAAAGAAAATGGTGATAGTGGTGAAAGTAAATGGAAACCATCTATTCACATGCCAAGAAAAGCCAGCCGCTTAACATTGCGCGTTACAGACGTTCGCTGTGAAAGATTGCAGAAAATAGGCAGGCAGCAAGTTATCAAGGAAGGATTTAACGATTGGACGGGTTTTGCCTTTGCATGGTCTTGTATTTATTCAAGTTCAGGAAAAGGATGGGATGAAAGCCCGTGGGTGTGGGTAATTGAGTTTGAAGTTATACACAAGAACGTTGACGAGGTGACAGCATGAACAACGCAAAAATAAAAGCCCTAGCCTTACAGCATGGCTTTAAATTAAAAGAGCAAGAAGGCGGTGAAATGGATTTAAACGAATACGTTTATTCATTCGCCTGGGCTCTACTTCAAAGCGGTAAGCCTAACGTATCGCATAAAGACTACTTGGCTGATTTATTAAAGGATGCCGCTAATTGTGTGCCGGAAAAAAGCGTAGGTTATCGAGTGACTATTTACGCTAATGATGTAAGCGCAGATGAACCACGTTTTCAGTGGGACTTTTTCAACGGTGTTGAGCGTAGCAATTTTGAGTGTCGCATACCGGACACACGCGAAGAATTAAACAAAGCCCTTAACAATGCCAAAGGCTGTATGAAGTCGGCTTGTTATAGAGCTATGAACCCTGATTATGCCAAAAAATTAGCATAGGTGACTTATGAGAATTGGACAAATTAGAAAGATAACATTTTCAACTTTCCGTGGTGGGTTAGGTGCAAACGGTGGTTTTTGCGAATTTGATTCACATACAACCAGAAAATGCAGGGTTGTAATGGGCGCTTTTAAGCAACTAAAGTGGCAAATAGTAAAGATAGATAAGCATCAGCAGGATTGGGATTATTATTTTAGAACTGATCAACACGTTTTGGATTTAATGGAATTAAATGAAGTGATAGGTGATTTATGAGCAATTACACATGCAAAAAATGCCAAGCCAAGCTAAGAGCCAGTGAAGCGTATGAATATCGCGGCGCGTTTGCTTGCGAGGCTCACTTTGATGAAGTTATTGAAATACGCGACTTCGAGCGCAACCAAATCATTAAAGAAGAACACAACAAAACCCAAGCGTTTAAAGGGTTAGATTTAAGCGACAGCGCAATTGGCAAAGCAAACAAGCAACTTTTAAAACAAAAAATTGAAATAGCCGGCAACGAAAGCCAGCGTCTAAAAAATTATGAGGACAGATAAAATGCAAGCATCACTACATTCAAGCGAGTTACTAACTAGCTTTATCCACTCTTACAATGAAGAACAGAAAGAAATTGAGCAACAAGAGCAAATCCACGCGATATACAAAGCTAACGTGCAAGATGAAATAGCTTTACTTAAATCTAAATTAGAAGCTGAAAAGCGTTTAACAACTAAGTTGAAAGAAGATATTAATCAAAACAATATCGATCTTAACAAAGCAGCTAAAGCGGTGGAAGATGGTCTTGTCATTGCAAAAAAACAAACTGCGCTAAAAAAAGAAGTCGAATCGCTGGAAATTAAGAACGCCAGATTGCACGAACAACTTAAAGCGGCACAAAAGAAAGTTGCCGAATTAAACCAGCTCAACCCTAAAAAGCTAAAAGAGCAAAGCAAGCGCCAAAAAGAAGCAAACGAAAAAGCGCAAACACGCGCTAAAAAACTGGAGGTTGACAATAAGAAATATCGCAATGAAAATCAAAAGCTTGAGATTGCGCTAGCTAAGGCTGTTAGCACTGTTGTCGAGCTAAGGAATGACCTAGATCGCAGTTGCGGCACTGGCCTTTACCACAATGGCGAACACCATTTAACTATATGGCCACAAGCTATAAAAATAGAGCGTGAGGATGGCTCACACTTTGAAGGTCGCACACTTCTCTACTTGCACCAAAGCGGCAGAGGCGGACTGATCGCGCAAGACTCAGATATGAACGCGCACTTATGTTCAGCACCAAAAGGCGGGTTAAGACCAAACAAAGCAACACTTGAGTTTGCTAGCAATTGGCTAACGCAAGTAAATACAGTGCAAAGCGGCAATATAACAGATGCAGATATGCTACCAGTTAATTTCAACTCTCAAGAAGGTGATTTATGAGTTTACCAACAAGCCAGTACCTAGCAACAAAAGACGTAGCCGCGCTGTTCGGTGTTAAATCTAAAACTATTTTAGAATGGGAAAAAGACGGTAAATTCCCGCCGGCAACAATCATTGGAAAGCCTAAGCGCTGGGACACTGAAATAGTTGAGCAGCATCGCCAAGCGCTTAGAGATCAAACTACCCGCCTTTCAGCATGACAACCCAACGGTTAACCCACTCCGTTAAACCTTCTAACATTGGCGATTTGTTATATATCGCCAATACCCCTTTCATCTTATGCCCTAGTAGTTTCTCAGTGAACTGCAAAGGGCATCCCGCATCAGTTAAGTGTGTTGATATAGTCCGCCTTAAATCGTGCATTCTGAACGGCGCAACACCTTCAATAGACTCGTAACAAGGCTTAGATATTTGGCTCACGCTTGAGCCGCTAGCGGGATGATCCCCATCACGGTTAGGAAACATATAAACGAACGCCGGCGATTGAGCTTTTAAATATTCCAGGTCTTTAATAAGATCATCCGGTATGGGCCTAATAATAGAGTGCAAAGCCCCTTTGGTGTTTTCTCTTTGCGTAGTGAAAAGTTTATTATCTAAATCAAAGTCTGTTTTTTTCGCGCTGCATAGCTCGCTTATACGACAACCAAACACCATTGCACAACGTAAAAGAACTTTGTTTCTATCAGTTATATTTAGTAAATCTATGTTTGACCAAATTAATTGACACTCTTTAAGTGATAAAAAGTGCTCACGCGAAGCATAATCGCTAGCGAAGTCGCTTGGTCTTAATGCTTCAAATTGCGAGTTATTAATAAAGCCCTGACGAATGCAAAAACGAAATATCGATCTAATCTCAATAATCGCAGTAAAAGCAAAGCCCTTACCTCTACCCTTTTCGATTGATACATCACTCATCGACTTAAAGAACGCTGTAAAATGCGTTTTATCCATTAGTGATACATATTGATTGCCCCAAGTGTCATTTATACATGATCTTATTCTTGTGCTTATACCTTCAGGATTATCTCGCTTAGGCAGGCAATAGTTTTCAAACCAATAATCAAAGCAATTATAAATAGTTGGGTTTTCGATAAATTCAGCTTCAACCGATTTTATTGCCGCCATGTTTCTAGGATCTAAATTTTTATCTACTAACGACATTTGTGCTGCGCATTCTTCGCGTGCTTGTGCAAGTGTCATTGCTGGGTAGGTGCCTAATTTATACCTAACTTGCTTACCGTTAATTCGATAGCGTATTTGAAATGAGATCTTTCCCCTTGGGGAGATCCTAAGCGATAGGTTATCGCCGTCTGTTATTTCAGGCTTACCGGTATACTCTTTACCGTTTAAGCTCTTTAGTTTAGCTGCTGTAATGTTCATTGAGGCTCCGACTCTGAGTACCAAATGTGACCAAAAAAAGGGTCAACTTTAAAATGGTACACAACTTAGGACACAAAAGTCACCAATAATAGCGGCTTACAAAGGTTGTTAGCGGTAGATAGAGGGCATTAAAAGCGGTGTAAGTTGTTGTTTTTTAGATAATAAAGGTCGTTATAGGAGGATAAAAATATATAGCGGAATATGACTAAAGGCAATGAATCATTAAGTTTAATAATTGTTTTACTTCTGTTTGAAAGCCTAATGTTTCTTTTTGTGCTGCAGTCATTTATATATCTCCAATTTGCAAAGTGTCTGCGTTATGCACTTAATATGGGGTGAGGTGTTAGAACTTCAAGGGAAAAATCAAAAAAAGGTGAAACGAAAAAATAGAATATCTCGTTTATCTAAAATGGGTGCGGACAATTAATATGAATCTTTTCGCTTGTTGTTGGATGTTCAAAATATAAATCGCTGGCATGTAATTGTAAGCGTCCTGCCATGTACTCACTTTGTGCACTTTTATATAAATCACAGCCTAAAATTGGGTGCCCTATAAACTGGCTGTGTATTCGTAGTTGATGGGTACGTCCGGTAACGGGCGTAAATTGCACTAAGGTTCTGCACGGTTGTTTAAGCCGCTCAAGCACACTGTATTCACTCACCGCTACTTTGCCCGTCGCTTGGCAAATTTTAACTCGCGGAAAAAGCAGCTTATCCTTTGCTATTGGCGCAGTAATTTCCCCCTCACTAACAGCCAAGCACCCTTCTAGCATTGCTACATAACGCTTTTGAATAGTGCGCGCCTGAAACTGTATATTAAGATGCTTGGATGCTTTGGCGTTTAATCCAACAATCATAATGCCCGATGTACCCAAATCTAACCGATGCGGTAACTTAGCCTCAGCAAAAGCGGCTGTTAACCCTTTTTGACCATGCACTAAACGGTAATGTACTGAGTCCCAGTTAAGCGGGTTTTTACCCGACAAACTTAATAACCCACTGGGTTTATTGATCAGTAAAATATCGTCATCTTGATATAATATTTCAATAAACCCAGCGCATTTAGGCGCTACAAAGTCATCAACTATAATGTGTGGTTCTGAAGGTGTATGCGATGTTGAGTTATCTATTAAGTTAATCATTAAATTAGTCAATATCTTTCGAATGAAGCGCTTTTAAAGCCAATACTTGCTCACGTAAATCGTCTGCTACTACTTTGTCAGCGGCAATCGGGGTACCTACTGCAACCGACACCAAAGACCATTTTAATCGTGGTAGTTGCCACTTAGCTTTTCGGCTAAACATACTTCCCCACAGGCCCCCTAAATGCACAGGAATAACGGGCACAGGTGAGCGCTCAATAATGCGCTCGATTCCACGGCGAAAAATATCCACTGATCCGTCACTGGTTAGTTTTCCTTCAGGGAAAATACCAACAAGTTCGCCTTTATTAAGCGCAGCAGCCACTTCATCAAAGGCTTTTTTAAACGCTTCTGGGTTGGTTTTTTCACTGTTAATGGGAATAGCCTTAGCCATTTTAAATAACCAATGTAGGGCCGGTGAATAATAAATAGGGGCAAATACCATAAACCGGATAGGCCTTGGTGATGCGGCTAAAATAAACATCCAATCAACAAAGCTCACATGATTACACACGACAACCGCAGCGCCTGCATCAGGTATATTACTTTCACCTTTTGTACGCACTCTGTACATACAAATAGCTAAAATATATATAATAAATCGTAAAAAGAACTCTGGTACTTTGGTATAAATATAAACAGAGATAAGTAAGTTTAGCCCAGAAAGTAACAGTAGCAACTCTGAAATACTCCACTGAAAAACAGACAGCGTTACAATACTTAAAACAGCACTGCCCACCATAAACAGTGCATTTAATACATTGTTAGCCGCTATAACTCGTGAGCGACTCGACTCTTCAGTACGCTGTTGAATAAGCGCATACAGCGGTACAGTGTAAAAACCAGAACCAATACCAATGCCTGCCATCCATACAAAGTGCCACACCATATCGCCTGTTTTTAATAGCTCCTGAAGCGTCATTAACTCAGGGTGTTGAGGTAAATAAGAGCTAATGGCTGGCTCTTGGCTCAGTAAGTATAAAAACAAGGTAATTAAGATAGCGCCAAAAGGCACAATTCCTAATTCTATTCGAGAGCGAGAAAGCTTTTCACACAGTAACGAACCAATAGCAATACTTAGTGAAAACACAACAAGTGCGCTAGTTACAACCAGTTCATCACCACCCATTGTGTGTTTTACATAATTTGGTAGGGACGTTAAAACGATGGCGCCAATTAACCAAAACCAACTGATCCCAAGGACTGATTTACCAACCGATTCTGTTTGCGAATTAAGTGCTGAAAATACGTTTTTTGTGGATGAAAATATATTATAGGTAAATTTTAAGTTAGGCTCGTTTGCTTCACTAGTGGGTATAAAGCGACTGCTCACATAACCCATCACGGCCAAGACTAATACTGCAATACTTATAAGCGTAGGCCCTACTGATTGAGTAATATAATAAGTGCCAAAAATTGTACCCATTAGTATGGCCACAAACGTGCCTGATTCAACCAAACCATTCGCTTTTGTTAATTCATTAGGTGCTACGTGCTGCGGTAAAGTAGAATATTTTAATGGACCAAAAAACGCACTTTGCACGCCCATTAAAAATACGGTGGCTAACATTAGCCACACATACTGCGTTAAAATAGAAACTGCCCCAACAACCATAATAGGGATTTCACATAGTTTTACGATTCTGATTAGTTTGGATTTTTCTGTTTTTTCTGCAAGCTGCCCTGCCATCCCTGAAAATAAAAAGAACGGAAGAATAAATAACCCAGCAGCAATATTTGAATAAAGTGCGCCATCTGCAAGCGTTGCAGCCTGAAATATCAATAGAATAAGCACTGATTGCTTATACACGTTATCGTTTATCGCTGAGAAAAACTGCGTAATAAAAAGCGGTAAAAAACGCTTACTACCGAGTAATGCACCTTGATAGGGTTGGTTATCTTTCATTGTATTCCTTACTAATTAGAGACATAGCCCAAAAATAAATTAGATTGTTTTTAAGCTTACCTTAAAAACGAAAAAGCCTACATGATTTAATCATGTAGGCTTTGGTAATTTGTTTTCAAATAGTGACTTAGAGCTAGTCTTGAGTAACTAGGCGCCTGCCGCTAAAGGCATGCATAAGTGTTCTACCATCTACTAAATCAAGCTCGCCCCCCACAGGAATACCGTGAGCAATACGCGAAGCACCTACTTTGTATTTATGACAAAGCTGAGCAATATAATGTGCGGTAGTATCGCCTTCAACCGTAGGGTTAGTCGCTAAAATAACCTCATCAATATCGCCTTGAGCAAGCTTTTGCTCTAAAACATCTAAGCCAATCTCTTTAGGACCAATACCGTCTATTGGCGATAAGTGACCCATTAATACAAAGTATAAACCTAAATACTGCCCTGTTTGCTCGATGGCAAGTACGTCAGTCGGCGATTCAACAACACATAATATACCGCTGTCTTGGCGTTTTGTACTTAAACAAATATCGCACTGAGCTTGTTCGCAAAAAGTACGACAAGACTGACAGTGCCCTATGGCTGTCATTGCTTTAGTGAGTGCATTGCCCAGCTGAGTGCCTCCCTTTCGGTCGCGCTCAAGCAGGTGAAAAGCAATACGTTGCGCTGACTTTGGACCAATGCCCGGTTGACAGCGCAGTGCTTCTATAAGCTGATTTAAACTATCTGAAAGTTGCATTATTGACTTAAAACGGCATTTTCATACCTGGTGGTAATTGCATACCGCCAGTTACTTTACCCATACGCTCTTGTGTTTCTTCTGCAACACGGCGAACAGCATCGTTACATGCTGCTGCAAGTAAGTCTTCAATCATGTCTTTGTCGTCTTCCATCAAGCTTTCATCAAGCTGAACACGACGTACATTGTGGTTACCAAGCATAGTTACTTTAACTAAACCTGCACCGGCTTCACCAACAACTTCTAATGTTGCGATTTCGTCTTGGGCTTTTTGCATGCGATCTTGCATTTGCTGCGCTTGCTTCATCATGTTGCCCATTCCACCTTTAAACATAACTTTCTCTCTTTCTTTTAATACATTAATTAACATGAACATAAGGGCGATTGTAAGTAATTACAATGCCTGAATACTGTTTTCGTCAATTTCGGCGCTAAATACTTGCTGAAATTGTACTATGTTTTCATCCGATGTGATCACATCGATTGCTTGTTGATGACGTCCTGCATCTATTTTTTGCTGAATAAGATAAGGAGAATCAATAACTCCCTTAGCAAAATTAATACTTAACGACACGTTATGCTCATAAATACTCGACAATGCGGCATCTAATCTTTGGCGAAGCATCGGTGTATCTAAATGCTTTTGTGATTCATCAACGTCTATATGTAAGCTGTTGCCTTGCTTGGTAAATATTGAATGCAACGCAAATTGGCGCATACGACCACCTAGCCCCATACGTTTAATTAAATAAGCCCATTCATCTTGTTGATGTGCAAATCTAATTTCACTAATTGGACTTTGAAAATCATCAGGCACGGGAATGCTAATTTCCTCGGGCGCTGCTTCAGGTACTTTTTGAGGGTTTATTTGCTCAAGTAGCTCTGGCGCTAGATTTTCGGTAATTGTTTGATGCTTTTCTTTAAAATCAACTTTTCGTGCTGGTTTTGTATTAGCGTGACCATGTGCCTGGCTTTCGCTCCCTGTTAGTGGGAGCTCATGCTTTTTTTCACTTGCACCTGCACTATCATTTACCCAAGGTGGGGGATCGCTAGGTGCTACGTTTGTAACGCTGTTGAGCTCGTTTGTATTTTCAGCGGTGCTATCTTGGTTAACACTTTGAGCTTTAGGCATTCTTGGCTGGTGTTCAGGCTTTTTAGCGGGCGCTTGGTTTGGCTGCGCTGCTACATTATTTGCAGAGGTGCTTGTACTCTTGCTTGATAACCTACCCGCACCCGATATGTTTCTGTCACGTAAAATACGAGCAATGGCAGATTGCGCCTGCGCTTCTTGTTCAGCTATTGGCGTACTTGCATTGTAATTTGTTAAGGGCTCTGGTGAAGACTCTGAGTTTGCAGTAGGTGCAGGTTTAAAACCCTGATCTACAGCGCTACTCATTATATCGTCAAATTGCGAGGCCAGCGTTTGTTCAGCATCACTATGGAGCATATAAGCTTCATCTTCACTTTGTCGCTGGGCTTGAGCATCTGAAATAACATTGGTTTGTGGTTGCTCTTTAGCTAAAGCCTGTTGCTTTGAAGCGTTTTCACTTTGTTGAACCGGTTGCTCTACTGCAACTTGGACAGGCTCATTATTACTTTGCACGACTTCATTATTTGATGACTGAGCGGCAGGGTTAGCTGAAGGCTCTATCTCAACGGTTTTAGGCTGCTCTGCATTGCTAACTGGCTTAATATTACTTACTGGAGCACTGCTTTGGCCAGCTACGGTGTTTTGCGATGTTTTATTTTTATTTAATATATCTCGCAGTGCATTTGCGCGGCCTTGTTTATTTGGGGCCGGCTCTTCGTTTGCTGTGTGTACAGTTTGTTGCACATCTGAAGGCTTAAATGCTAATAATCTTAGCATTATCATTTCAAAACCTAAGCGAGGCTCTGGTGCCCATTGTAAATCTTTTTTACCATTTAACAGTAACTGATAATAAATTTGAATTTGTTGTGGGCTCGTATGTTGTGCAACTTGAGCAATATAATCTACATTTTTTTCATCTAGCCCTGCCGCTTCAGGTACTAACTGGGTTAGTTGTGTCAAATGCGTAAGTGCAATTAAATCATCAAGCAATGCCACATAATTAGGATTACGACTTGCCACCTGCGCAATCTCATCCATTAACGCAGCGCCATCTTGTGCAAGTAATGCTGCGAGCAAGCTTTGGCTGTAATGAGCATCCATTAAACCAAGCATTGTTTGTACTGCTTGATTATTAATATCACCATTTGTTTGCGCAATAGCTTGGTCGGTTAAGCTAAGTGCATCACGCATACTGCCATCAGCGGCTTTTGAAATAATGCTAAGTGCATCGGTATCAAAGCTAAGCTGCTCTTGAGTAAGTACGTGTTCAAGCTGTGTTTTAATTTCACTTTGCGACAAGGCATTTAAGTTAAATTGTAGACAGCGAGATAAAATAGTAACTGGTAATTTTTGAGGATCGGTGGTCGCCAATAAAAATTTCACATGCTCTGGTGGCTCTTCAAGCGTTTTTAAAAGCGCATTAAAGCTGTGCTTAGAAAGCATGTGAACTTCATCGATTAGGTATACTTTATAACGTCCACGAGTTGGTGCATATTGAACGTTATCAAGTATTTCGCGAGTGTCTTCTACTTTTGTACGAGAAGCCGCATCTATTTCGAGTAGGTCAATGTAGCGCCCTGCTTCTATATCCAAACAGCTGCTACATTGTCCACACGGATTTGCAGATATACCTTCATCGCAATTTAAGCTTTTAGCAAAAATACGTGCAATGGTGGTTTTACCTACACCGCGGGTTCCAGTGAATAAATAAGCGTGATGCAGTCTATTTTGCGTAAGCGCATTTACAAGCGCTTGCTTAACATGAGACTGCCCAACCAATTCATGAAAGGTTTGAGGACGCCATTTTCTCGCTAGAACCTGATAACTCATCGATTACTCGCCTTCGAATTCAACCAATTTTAGGATTTTAATACCCATTTTTTTGATGCGCTGCTCGCCACCAAGTTCTGGTAGTGATACAACAAATGCTGCATCTGTGGCTTCGCCACCTAGTTTATTAACTAACTTAGCAGTGGCTTCAATTGTGCCACCAGTTGCTAATAAGTCATCAACTAGTAATACTTTGTCGCCAGGTACAATTGCATCTACATGCAGTTCTAGCGTGTCTTCACCGTACTCAAGTAAGTAATCTTGGCGAATAACTTCGCGTGGTAACTTACCTGGTTTACGTACTGGAATAAACGGAATGCCTAACGCATAAGACAATGGCGCACCAAAAATAAAACCACGTGATTCTGTGCCTATGATTTTAGTAAAGCCCTGATTTTTATATTCTGCGATAAACGCGTCAATAGTTGCTTTAAAGGCTTCTGGATTTGCCATTAAAGTGGTTACATCGCGAAACATAATGCCCGCTTTTGGATAATCAGCAATTGTAGTTATGCTGTTTTTGATAATTGCTGGTGTTACTTGAGTCATAATTTTAACTGCTCAATTGTTTATATTACAAAGCAGGTGATTATAACCTTAACTAACCTTTAATTGCGAGTTTGGCGTTATTATAAAAGAAGTATTAAATATGGACGGGGTAATTAAAATAAAGTGGTTCAAGGCTGAAGTTAGCAACAGCCTTAATACACGCTATACATTTTACGTTAAGCTAGTGATCCAGCCTAATATTGCATTTAAACAACCAATCCCTGCAAATACAGCTAAAAAAGCAAGAAAGTAAGTAGCGTTGAACGGATCTTTAAAGTCTTTATCATCTGACATTGGTACAACCTTTTATTAAGCACGGCAAATAAGGCTGCCATAATAGACGATGTAAAATCATCAATAAAGACCTTAATCTTGATTTTTTGTCACAATTACACCGCGTTCAACCATTGCATTGAGGGTAACCAATGCGCCTTGAGCAATTTGATCTGCATTAAACTGTGGTGCATGAGCGAATACCTGTTGGCACACGTCGTCAAATGTCGCTCCATCACTTGCCTCAATAGTTGATAGCAACAAAGCAGTCATCGCATTCGTAGCCAGAAATTGAACGTCATCATCTTCATCTCTATATACAACAAAATAATTAGGCTGAGGTGATGGCTCTTTTGGTTTAAAGCGATTGCTAATATTTTGAACTGGAAATTGATAACTTAAATTTCTTGCCGTTTTCGATAAATACAAAGCAGAACTAGTAAGCGCTGTTGTTTGTAATTTTTGCTCTTGCTCATCTTCGTGTGCAATTGATACATCTAGCTCTACCCATTCATAGTGTGCAAGTTCTAGCATAAACACGGGATCGTATTTTTTCATTTTATAATCACTTGATAAGTAATTAATAAACTCCCCTGCTATGTCTAAAAAGTACGGCGAATGACAATCATATTCGCTAAAAAACTGGCGTACGAGGGCTTGCCATTGCTTCTGGGTATATAACGTTTTTAATACCGGAAAACCTGATGATATAAAACCTTCAATGTTATTAAAAAATAGGTCGCGATAAATAGCCATACGCCTGTCTTCGATACCGCTGGGCTTTTTATTTTTTTGAGGCTCGCGAATATGCGCCATAAATTCGTTTTGTATTTCAATAAAGCTCATAACTAGGCACTCTTTTAATGTTGATAAAGGCTTATATTAAGCTCGTTGTTTTGAAACCGTTGAAGTAATGTGTTTAGCTTGTAGCTCATGAATTATATCTAACTCTTTGGTTAAAATATTCATGGTAGGGATATTAAAATCGCGCTCAAGCAAGGTTGGAAATACGCCATGCACTTCATATGCTTTATCCAGTAGCTCCCACACAGGATCAATGACATCAGCACCATGTGTATCAACTATTAAGTCGTCAGCCTCATTATAATGGCCAGCAACGTGCCCATAGGCAATACGATTAGAAGGCAGCCCAGTTAAAAACGATTGTGCGTTATAGCCATGATTAATCGAATTCACATAAATATTATTCACATCCAGTAAAAGCTTGCAGTCTGCCTGCTCTAAAATGGTATTTGTAAATTCCAGCTCTGATAATTGCTGTCCAGGAGCGCCATAGTAAGAAACATTTTCTATCGCAATTTGCTGCTCAAGTATGTCTTGTACTTGTTTAATACGAGGGACAACATGTGCTATAGCATCTTGTGTAAACGGAATAGGCATTAAGTCATACATATGGCCTGTACCGGAACAGTAACTTAAGTGCTCACTGAAAATTTTTATATTGTGCTCTTCAAAAAAAACTTTTAAAGATTTAACAAATTCAACATCCAGTGGTTCGGGTGAACCGATAGACAGTGATAATCCATGACACACAAAATTATTTGCATCTGTTAATGTTCTAAATTGCTTTTTAAAGCGTCCACCTAGTTTTAACCAGTTCTCTGGCGCAACTTCCAAAAAATCTACTTGATTAGGTACGTGTTCAAGCAGTTCATCAAGCATTTCTCGTCGTAGGCCAAGGCCCACCATCCCGAAATCTGTACTCTGGATTTGTGTCATAACTACCTCTAACTTATCAAAAAGGGCCTTAAGGCCCTTTTAGCATAACTTATTTAGAATAAGATATTAACGACCGCCACATTTACCTTCGCCGCACTTACCTTCTTTTTTAGTTTTTTTAGCATCGCCGCCGCATTTACCTTCACCACACTTACCTTCTGTTTTAGCTTTTGCATCTTTTGCGTCGCCGCCACATTTACCTTCACCACACTTGCCTTCTGTTTTAGCTTTTGCATCTTTTGCATCACCGCCACATTTACCTTCACCACACTTGCCTTCTGTTTTAGCTTTTGCATCTTTTGCATCACCGCCACATTTACCTTCGCCACACTTACCTTCTGTTTTAGCTTTTGCATCTTTTGCATCGCCGCCACATTTACCTTCGCCACACTTACCTTCTGCTTTAGCTTTTGCATCTTTAGCATCGCCGCCACATTTACCTTCACCACACTTACCTTCTTTAGCGTCTAGTTGGTAACCTGTCACTAATTGTTGAAACTCAAATGGGTTGGCTTGTACATCTACAGTTACAAAGCTTGCAGAGCCAACAACTACTGCACCTAAAGTTAACGCGATTGTATTTTTTTTAACTGTATTCATTTTGTGACTCTCTTTAATCAAGTATTGTAAATCTCAGCAATAAAAATGTATTTTAAATTGCTTGTATGCTTAAGTAGACCTGTACAAGAATAAAAACTTTCATTTATTTTCATAATATTTACTTTTGCGGTTTCTACATTAAATATGGTTGGTAATTACAGATTTATCAATGTGTGATTTACAGGTAAACTATGCGTCCAGTTTTTTATCAAAATTAATCACCTTATGAAACTTGTTTTAGCACCTATGGAAGGTGTCGTTGATTTTAAAATGCGCCAATTACTCACAGACATTGGTGGGTTCGATTTGTGCGTTACCGAGTTTGTAAGAGTGGTTGAAACATGCTTACCTGATAAAGTTTTTCATCGATTTTGCCCTGAACTACATAATAATGGATTTACGCGAGCAGGTACTCCTGTGCGTGTTCAATTACTCGGCCAAGAAGCAAATCCGTTAGCCGAAAATGCAGTAAGAGCAATTGCTTTAGGATCTCATGGGGTCGACCTTAACTTTGGTTGCCCAGCAAAAACCGTTAATCGTAGTCGAGGGGGTGCTGTACTGCTTAAAGATCCTGACCACATGTATACGATTATTAAAGCAGTCCGGGATGCTGTAGATGATAAACATGAAGTAAGTGCAAAAATTCGCTTAGGCTTTGATGATGACAGTAACAGCCAAGAAATTGTTGATGCTGTGGTAAGCGCAGGCGCAAATAGTGTAGCTATACACGCCAGAACCAAACGTGATGGTTATAACCCGCCAGCTTATTGGGAAAAAATTCCACCAATAATAAAAGATAAAAATATTGCCGTTGTTGCCAATGGTGAAATTTGGCAAGTTGAGGACGCAATGCTTTGCCAAAAACGAAGTGGATGTACTGATTTGATGCTTGGTCGTGGCGCCCTTTCGCACCCTGATTTAGCAAAAAAAATTAAAGCTCATGTAAATAATGAACAATATGATGGCCTTCAATGGGAGCATATTATTTATCACTTAATCCACTCTGCTATTCATCAAGACCCTGCAAAAGATGAAAAGTATTTTGCTTCTCGTACAAAGCAATGGCTAGGTTACCTTAAACGCCAATACCCGCAAGCGATCGATTTATTTGATGAAATCAGGCGTTTAAAAAGTAAAGAAGATGTGGCAAGCGTATTAAATAAATACGCCAAAGCACCGCAACTTGATTCAAATCATAACGGCTAACCTAAAGCCTCTAGATAATATCAGTATAACGTGAAGCCAATTTAATAAGGTTGTACTGATAATGCATCATCAAAAAAGACTAAACGATGAAATAGCACAAATTAAATTAAATATATTAACTATGCTTTCTAAATCAGCCTACCCTACACATCAGCATTTAATACAAATTTTAGATAATACAGCAAACAATGAATGGTTAGACTGTGCAGCAGAGAAGCTAGGTCCTGAGTATGCGTTTTTGATCAGTCGCATGACTAAATTAGAAGCGGCGGTCAGCCAAATAGAAATTGGGCAATATGGCTACTGCTGCGACTGTGAAGAAAAAATACCAGCCAAATCACTTGAACTAGACCCCGCAACCCAACGGTGTACAAAGTGCGCACAATAAGCGCACTTTCAAATCATTATATAATTTGTTGTATAAAGCTAAATGATTGCCCTGGGTAAAGTATTATATCTTCAACTAAATATTGAGCCTCTTCTTGGGTGATTTCTAAGCGTTTCATAAGGTTTACCTTCGCCTGTGGCAAAGTCCACGCATGGTAATGAATGCCAATATCTGATTCCATCATTGCAAGCATCAATGTTTTATCTTTATCAGACATGTTCATATTGCTCGCCATTGCAGGTAAATCTTGATAATCAGCCTGCCAATCAAGCCCTTCAATTAATTTTTCATCCGATAGATACTGCACTAAAAACGATTTTTTATGAGAAATAGACAATTTACTGTCGAATGCAACACGATCTAATACTTTTATATTTTCATTTAAAATAGTAACCCACTCTAGCGGTGAATGTACTTCGCCACTAAAGTAATTTAGTTTGCTCTGATACCACTGTGACCCATTTGGCAGGCCTCTCAGACCAACACTACCTCTAGGCTTATAACTAGTTAAATAATCGCTAAAAGCTCTTATATGACTCTTAAGCGCTGGTTGAACGTCATTACTACCTATCGCACTCAATACATAGCTTTGTAGTAGTGTGAGCTCAATTTTATTCAGCTTTAAATTGCTTTGTTTAGCACTGTCTAGCGTATCTTGGGTTAACTTAAGCCAAGTAATAATATTATCCGGCGTACTTTTTGACCCCTCAAAAGCAAGCATGTTTTTTAATACATCGACTTGAGCCGGCCAATTAAAATAGCGCTCAGGAAAGCGCTCTGCAATAACCAAGTAGTTTACTTGTGCAATTTGATTGAGATTAAGCTCCATATCCATTAGGTTCTGATAAATAGTATGACGTTTAACTAAATACGCATCAGAAAATACCAATTGCTCTTTAGTAATCCTATCGATTTTTTTAGCGTCTGGTTGTACAAGTGTCATGTTTAAAGTTTTTAAAGCAACTTGTGCGTCTTCAAATGACTCATAAGGTTGAGGCTGCTTTGAACATGCAGCTAAAAATAAGCACAGTAGTAATGAAAAAGAGAGCTTTTTATACATAGTAGTTCCAATAAAAAAAGCCCCAGAGGGGCTTTTTATAAGTTGCTTTAGCTAATTAAAATTAAATTTTAACACCGTTGCGAGCGGCTTTATCTTTAATATATGTAGACCAACCTTTTGCAAACTTACGTGTGCGAGGGTCATCCATAGCTTTAGTAATTGCAGCATATGCTTGCTTATACTTACCTTGATAGTAATACGCTTCAGCTAAATCTGAATAAATAGTACCTTTTTTGTCAGAGCCAAGCTCTAATGCTTTGTTCAAACGAACAACAGCAGCACTGAATTTTTCAGATTGTAAAAGTAATGAACCAGCTTTACGGTAAAGTTCAGCGTCGTCATCAAATTTAGCAGCTTCTTCGTAGTACTTAGCAGCTTTTTCTAGATCCTTAGAGCGATGATAGTTACTAGCAATCGCGCTAACATTCTGCTTTGTACGTTTTACTTTTTCACTCTTAACGGCCTTTTCTAGCGTTACAGCTGCTCTAAAAGGGATCTCGTTTAGAGAGTAAAAGTTAGATAAGACTTTATACTCAACTTCATTTTCAAAGTAACCGTTCTTGTAAGCAACTTCCATCGTTGCTAAACCTTTTTGATAGTCTTCGGTTTGTAGGTAATATTTACCTAAGCTAACCCAAGCTTTTTTATCATCAGGCCATACACGAACAATCTCTTCGCCAATCTTAACCATGTTTGCATAATCTTTAAGTTCAAAGTATGCACCCAGTTTTAATTGGTAAGGACCTTTATTAGGTTCTTTTTGAAGTTTAATTGCCTTATCTGCTGGTTCAAAAACATCACGAAATTGCTCTAACTGATAGTTAGCTTGGGCAATACGCGTGTAAACCGTAGGATCTTCTTCACCGGTAAAATCCATCCAAGTAACATAAGCTTTTTTGGCTTCTTGATACTTTTCTGTGCCAGCGTATAAATCACCTAACAGCTTTAGAGTTTGTTCTTGATCAGCAAAGTTTAAAACATCAGGGGCAACTGCTTGCTTAGAGTACTTAATCGCTTCGTCATACTTTTCTTTTTGAGCGTACATGCTACCTAAGTAACGATTTACGGTCGCTTTATCAAAGTCATTCGAAGGTTCAATCTCTCTAAGCAAAACAATTGCTTCATCAACTTTTTCTTCGTTGTACAAGTCAAATGCTTTAATTACCTTTTTACCAGTACGCTCGCCCATGATTTTAGTTTTTGCTTTTTTACGCTCTTCAATCTTTGCGTAATCTGGCGCTGCTAAAACAGATGCACTTAAAGTAGCACCCGACACAGACATAAGAATCGCAAGAGCAGTTACTTTAGAAAAATTTCTCATTACTCGCCTCCTTAGTTGCCTTGGTTAAGTTTAAAGTCTAATTGAACTTGTAAACCTGGTTGTTTCTGTGGTTTTCCGTCAATGATCTTAGGACGGTACTTCCACTTACGCAGTGCGCGTTTAGCTTCACGGTCAAAGATACGTTTTGGATCAGCGTCAATTACTTCAACGTCAGTTACTCCACCTAACTCATCAATTGTGAATGAAAGTTGTACCCAACCTTCTTTGCCATCACGTGCTGCTTGCGTTGGATATTTTGGTTCTATACGTACGATAGGTGTCGCATCACCATCTCGTCCAAATGCACCAGGACCACTTAGTCCACCAGCTGAACTACCAACATCAATGCTACCCATGTTAAATGACATAGCACCAGGGTTTGGATTATTATTTTCCGGCTGTGGCGGCTGCGGTTTAGGCGGCTGCTTTGGCGGTGGAGGAGGAGGAGGCGGTACACGCTTCCTCTCCTGCACCTTAGATTCAGGCGGATTCGTCATTATTTCGACTATGATCTGCTCTTTTTGTTCCGTATTACGGTCAGCCCCACCAGAGATGAGGAAGGCCATGAAGTAGAACAAGCCGAAAGTAACTGCCCCACCTGCAATCAGTGAAAACAGAAAACGAATCATTACTGATCTCCAGCTATTGAAATTCTAAGGTTGTCACCCGTCGCTTTAATCTGGTCCATAACTTTAACCACTGTGCCGTGTTTAGCTTCTTTATCAGCTTGTATAATCACAACTTCAGTAGGTTGTTCTGCTAATAAACTTTCGATTTTTGCTGAAATACGTTCAACATCAATTTGTTGTTTATCAACCCAGATTTCGCCGTTACTACGAATAGCAATAAAAATGTTAGCATTTTTTTGCTTAGTAGCTTGGGCAGCTTTTGGTTTATTGACCTCGATACCAGCCTCTTTAACGAACGATGTAGTTACGATAAAGAAAATAAGCATGATAAATACGATGTCAAGCATTGGCGTCATATCAACCGCTGCTTCTTCTTCTTCACGAAAACGTTGTTTACGTGCCATATTTAATTCTCTCTCTAGTGATGAGGCATACTATCAATAAGTTTGGCTTTCACCATTTTAGCTTTTGTCTCAAGACGTGAGCTAAAAAATACTCCAGATAGTGCCGCAACCATTCCAGCCATTGTTGGGATTGTTGCCATTGAAATACCTGATGCCATTAAACGTGCGTTACCTGTGCCCTGGTTGGCCATGGTTTCAAAAACCGAGATCATACCAGTAACAGTACCAAGTAAGCCTATTAAAGGACAAACAGCTACTAATGTCTTAATCAACAACATACGCTGATCTAATTTTTCAGACGCTTCAGAAATCCATGCTTCACGGATTCTGTGTGCGTACCAAGACGTAGTGTCTTGGCGGGCATCCCACTTTGCTACAATTTCTTTCGCTGTGCGAGGAAACTCTGCAAGTAGAAACCAATAGCGCTCAATCATTAAAACCCACATCAGAAAGAGTGCTATCGCGACCACGTATAAAACCTGGCCGCCTGTGCCAACAAAATCCCTGATAGATTCCCATATCTCCATCAGGACTAGCATTAGGCTTTCTCCTTCTCCGCGTGAGTAGCAACGATACCCGCGCTTTGCTCATCAAGGATGTGTAATACCGACTTACTACGACCAGCTACAAGAGCATGAAGTAGAATTAGTGGTAATGCAGCAATTAGACCTAGCGCTGTAGTTACAAGTGCTAGAGAGATGTTACCTGCCATGATCTTCGGATCACCCGTACCGAACAATGTGATTGTTTGGAACGTTAAGATCATACCGATTACTGTACCTAGTAGACCTAGTAACGGTGCGATTGCAGCAAGAATCTTAATTATGTTGATACCAGCTTCGATGCGCGGCGTTTCACGTAGAATCGCTTCATCAAGTTTAAGCTCAAGGTTTTCAACATCTTGGTTCTTGTTGTCATGGTACACTTTAAGAATACGACCCAGTGGGTTATTTGTATTCGGTGTAGCAACATTTTTAAGCTGGCTCTTAATCTTACTAGTAGTAAGTGTAAGGTCAACAAAGCGAATTAGAGTAATTAGCATACCTAAAGCTAGTAAAGCTGTAATGATATAACCAACTACGCCACCTTGATGGAAGTATTCCATAAGTGTCGCTTTTTGAGTGTTGATACGTAAGATAGCACCACGAGTCGGATCGATATAAACACCAGCGTAGTTATCTGGTGATGTATTTTCAAGATCAGTGATACCGTCTAAAATATAGCTATCAGGCTGTTTACCTAGAGGCTGAATAGACTTAGTTTCTGGTGAATAAATTAAGTAACCATCGTCTGTAACTAAGTTAAAGTTACCGATACGCGTTACTTTCTTCATTGACGGGTTACCGTCAAGACCAGCAACTTCAGTTTCAAAAGTTGAAACTTTAGCTGATTCAGTCATTTCTGTTTGAAGTGAAATCCAAAGTTCTTCAAGTTCACGAACAGTTGGAAGTTCTTTAGCAGCAGCTAATGAACGTAAGATTTCTGCACGGCCAGGTTTCTCAGCACTAACTAGTGATGCTTCGATAGAACCGATAGCGTCTTGAGCTGCACGACGTACAACACCAAACATCTCACCCAAAGTACCTTGAGCACTTTGAAGAGCTGCTTCTTTTTCAGCTAACGTGTTTTCATTTTGTGCATATTGCTTAGTTAAGCTTTCACCACGAGACTTCTCAGAAGCAAGTTGGCTTTTAGCTTTATTAAGTAAAGATTGCTTGTCAGCACGATCTGATAAGAACTCTTGTTCACGTTTCTTATCGATTTTACCTTCAGAGATACGCTCTTGCTTTACTTGCTCAAGTATTTTATCTAGAGCTCCAGTATTTGCATGTGCATTTAACGCGGTACCTGCAGAAACAGTTAGTACTGCGGCAACAGCAAAACCTTTAAATAGTTTCTTCATTATTGATTACTCCGCGCCAAAGATAGGTAGTTTAACAAGTTCTAATGTCGCTTGCTTACGTGCCATACGAATAACTTCTTTAACAGGTTTTAGGTATTCTTCACCTAATTCTTTCCACTGTTTAGTGTTGTTATCCCACACCCAAGCATGTTTCAAGTCAAAAGACTGAGCAACGTAAGTAATACGACCTAACTGACCGATATCAACGTTAATACTTTTGCCATCAACTTCTAGCGTACCTTGTGAAGCAGATACAAGTGAGCTGTATGCTGTTTCAATAGTGTAAGCTTCAAGTACTTGACGGAATTTTTCAGACGTCGTTACAGACGCAGAAACCATGATTTCACGTAATCTTTCAACACGTCCTAAACGCGTCTCTAGATTAAATGGAACGTCCGCTTTGATGAATTGCTCAAGCGTATCGATCATGCGATACATCAAAGGCACAACGTTTTGTTTCGTGTTATCAATCGTAGCGATTTGACGATCAAACGATTCAATAGACGCGTTTTGGCTATCAACCAAGCGCGACACGTGATCGTTATACACTTTCATAAGTTCAGTCTCATCAACAACGCTACGGTACTCAGCGATTAGCTCCTGAGTTTGACCATATACATTGTCAATTTTAGTTTGAGACTTAACCGCAGCCTTTTGAATTTCTTGACCTGCTTTTTGCACGTCATTCAAAGGATCTGCAATCACATTGCTGCTTGCAAATGCAAATGCGCCAACCAACGCAGTTGCTACAAGACTCTTTCTGATTTTAACAGACATAGTTCCCAACCAATTAAGTAATGTTACTTTTATAATTTAATTATCCTCCGAAGAGAACAACCCTGATATCTTTTAATAGATATCAACCTTCCAATAATGCTAAATGCAATTAGCGCTGTCAACTTGATGTTTACTAATCGCAGTAAATAAATAGCTAAGTTGATGCTTAAACAAAAGTACCAGCGCACAACCGTTAACATTATTGCAACCAAGATTTCTCTTAATATTTCTATTAAAGCCTTTTAAGGGGTGTATTTATTCGCATTGCACTGACATAAAACAACATTATTGCAACATTTAGCCAAGGCTGAATTTTTACTTAAAAAAAACTAAAAAAAATACAGATAGATATAACAAAAGTTATTTTTTAGACGATTTCGACACATTTTATCTCTTCGCTAACATTTCATCTGAGAAAACAAACCGTTTGTCGCACAAAAAAACAACACTGGATAATCTCTAATACCGCCCACCTTGCTTTATGCACGCAATGCCTTAAACGTGTTTCCCATAAATAGTAATAATAATCTTAATAATAAGTTTCTTTTAGCAAGGCCTGAAATAGCCAAATAGCTTTCGATAATTAGACGAGTTACATTTACCGCTTTAGAGTGCTCATTAATACTATTTAACAGTTAAATTTATTTAGTAACAAAGTTAATCACAAAAAGCTGCTCAACTTTAATAATAATGGACTATAAATGATGCCTAACGCTTCCATAATAAGCTATCAGAGGCCTATAGAGGTTCCCTTGCCCATTTATAGTTAAAGTACAAAACTTCAACCTGATTGCACTAGCAAGACTTACACTAAAATTTACACAGATTGTTATTTGGATGTATATAAGTATCAGATTAGTTGGATAAATTGTAAGGGGTGTTTTAAATGCGATAGAAAGTGGTTCGATTGTATGAGTTGTTCAGATAGCTGAATTTTGGGTTTGTATTAAAATAGAAGATTTAAGAATATATGTAATTTGTGTTCAAGGATTTAAAAAGGAAGGATTTTGTTAATTATGTACATAGAGAGGAATTATGGTGAAACAGAGACCTGCTTCACCAAGATGAACTAGAGTTCACATAATAAATTATGCTGCTTCTACGTTCTCAGCTTCAGGGCCTTTTTGACCTTGTTTGATGCTGAATGTCACTGCTTGACCTTCGCTAAGAGTGCGAAAACCAGAACCAGTGATTGCGCTGAAATGTACAAACACGTCAGGACCATTTTCTTGTTCAATGAAACCAAAGCCTTTAGCTTCGTTGAAAAACTTTACTTTACCAGTAACCGACATACTAAATTTTCCTGTAAGTCAATAATTAAAATTCAGCCATATTATTATGGCAATATCCTCCCTGAGTCAATGCTCAAAAATATGGAGGTACAGTACAGGAACAAGTAATAACCTAACCGGTAACCTTAAACGCAGCACAATATCCGTAAATTCAATACATAAAAACTCAAAGCAAGGTAAGATTAACACATTATATTTTTTTTCGCTCTATTAATTGGGAATTATTTATTAAAAATATAAATTTGTTTTAAATCGCCTTTAACTGACTAATTTCCAAGCAAAAACTATAAAGTATTATTGTAATATATATTGCTATAAACGCGTATAAAAGCCCTCTACAACAGCAATACTGTCAAATAACGCTTCTATAACATCAAAAATACAAACAAAAAAGCCGCTTTAAAAATTAAGCTGTCTCTTGATCACAAGTCTGACTCAAGAGATTTTGCTAAATCGTAGCCTTCCAGGATGGCTTGTAACTTAAGCCATCCTTGCCATAACACTTTCACAGATGCACGCCCTGTGCGCTTGGTATCTTTCCAGCCTCCTAACTTTGCCAGTTCCTGATACGCCCATGACATATTTGGAGCAGTTTCAGGCAATGGTGTTTTTATTCTCTTTAACCACAATAACTTCCATGCTTTGGGAGATAACA